>CAYZYB010000344.1:0-5755 GCA_964481505.1 uncultured Planctomycetaceae bacterium
ATATTACAGAATCGACGGCCCCTTGACCTCGATACCTTTGAGTCGCATTTTGAGTTCTTCGATGTTTGGAGAGACCTCGAAGGCGGCGTCGCGGCTGATGTATTCGTCTGTGACGAAATTGTACAGGCTGTCGTTAAACAGCTGCATGCCTTCGTCTTTGCCGATACGAATCGCTGAATGCAGTTTTTCGTCTTCGCCTTCCATCACCAGTTTCTTGACTGTCGCGTTGAACAGCAGGATTTCGATGATGGGAACTCGGCCAGGCTTATCCACGATTGTCTTCAGGAGTTTCTGGCCGACGATGGCCTTCATGCTCATCCCAATGGCCGCGCGAATCGCAGCATGCATGTCGGCGGGGAACAGGTCAATGATACGAGGAATCGTTCCGGGGGCGCTGGATGCGTGAATGGTTCCGAACACAAGGTGACCGGTTTCCGCCGCGTGGATCGCTGTTTCGAAGGTTTCTTTGTCACGCATTTCGCCCACCAGCATAATGTCCGGGTCTTCACGAACGGCATGCTTCATGGCAACGTGAAAGTCCACAACATCCTGCCCGATTTCTCGCTGATTGATCAGGCAGTTGTCAGACGTATAGACGAATTCGATCGGGTCTTCGATGGTCAGAATGTGCTTGTTCATGTTGTGATTGATCCAGTCCAGCATCGACGCGATCGTCGTACTTTTTCCGGAACCGGTCACACCCGCCAACAGCACCATGCCCTGGTCGAATTTGCACAACTCTTCCATCAAAGGAGGCAGGTAAAGACCTTTGAACGGTGGAATTTCTCGTTCGATTTTTCGAGCCACCATGCCGACTTTCCCGAGCTGCGTTAGCAGGTTGACTCGAAATCGCCAGGGTTCGTCTTTGTAATCGACGACTTTCGAGAAGTCGGCACCGCCATCGTGATGGAAGATGTCCAGGTTTCGCTGGTCCATCATGGGAAAGCAGAGCTTAATCAGCGCGCTTTCGCTGAGCGGCGGCATTTCCAGGCGAGTGAGGTGACCGCGGATTCTGAAGATCGGTGGCGATCCGGCTTGCAGGTGAATGTCCGAGCAGCCTTTTTCGACTGCCATTCTGAAGATCTTGTTGATCTGAATGTCTGCATTGGGATCGAAGTTTGATTTGACCCAGTCTCGAGCTTGTACCATTGTTCTTAGATCTCAAAATTCGGATTTCAATTTAGTTTAATAAAGCCAGCCAGCGACGATTACAGTCGCACGGGAACGCCGCGGTCGGCCATGTAACGTTTGGTTTCTTCGATGGTGTATTCGCCGTAGTGAAAAATACTCGCCGCCAGAGCGGCGCTGGCTCCGCCGGTGGTCACTGCGTCGCACAGGTGCGCGGGAGAACCGGCTCCACCACTGGCAACGACCGGAATGGAGACAGCATCCGCGACAGCTCGCGTGATTTCCAGATCATAGCCGTCTTTGGTTCCGTCCGCATCCATGCATGTGAGTACGATTTCGCCGGCACCGAGGCGTTCGACTTCCTGGGCCCATGCCACGGCTTGAAGGCCGGTCGGCAGTCTGCCACCGTTGATGTGGACGTCCCAGAATTCTTTGCCGTCTTTTTGTACGCGTTTGGGATCGAGGTTTACGACGATGCATTGGCTGCCGAATTTCAACGCCGCTTCTGTGACGAACTTCGGATTTGTGACGGCCGCGGAATTAATGGACACTTTGTCGCAGCCTGCATTGAGGAGTCGGCGAATGTCGTCGACCGTGCGAATGCCGCCACCAACCGTTAGCGGCATAAAAATGACTTCTGAAGTGCGAGCGACGACGTCTAAAATGATGTCGCGTTCTTCGTGACTGGCGGTGATATCCAGAAAGACGAGTTCGTCTGCGCCCTGCTGTTCATACTTCTGGGCGATTTGCACCGGGTCGCCTGCATCCTGCAGATTGACAAAATTCACGCCCTTCACGACACGCCCGGCGTGAACGTCAAGGCAGGGGATGATACGCTTTGCCAGCATGATTCGTTTCTAGAGCTTCCGTTGTAGTTACAGTACGTGCGCAAGCTTATCAGATCGTCGCGCCGAAGTCCGTTCAACCTTGAAGGCAGAATCACGGTGACGATTCACAAAAGCTGTCTTCCGCAAGCGATTTTCCTTGCCGGCAGAAGCTCGGTTTTCACACTTGTCGCATGTTTCTTCATCTGCGGCATCCACACTATCCGTCACGCGGGAGCGTGACCTACTTGGAGTTTCCCCTGAATCATGAATTCCTCCGGCCAGATTGTCCACGTTGATCTCGGTACCCGCAGTTACGACATCTCGATTGATGCCGGCAATCTGACTCAGATTGGTTCACTCACGCGATCGTGGCTGGGATGTGCGGCCGAACAAGCTTTGAAGTGTTTTGTCGTCACTGATACCAACGTCCTTCAGCCGCATGCGAATACTGTCAAAGCATCATTGACGGCTGCCGGTGCCGAGGTGAGTGTTGTTTGCGTGAAGGCCGGTGAAGCATCGAAGTCGTTGAAAGAAATGTCGGACCTTTACGATGAGCTGGTCGATTTCAAGGCCGATCGCAAGACGGTTGTATTGGCTGTGGGCGGCGGCGTTGTCGGTGATCTTGCCGGTTTCGTTGCTGCAACTTACGCACGTGGTCTGCCGTTCATTCAGGTGCCAACAACACTGCTGGCAATGGTCGACAGTTCCGTCGGTGGTAAAACGGGCATCAATCATCCAAAGGGGAAGAACCTGATCGGCGCGTTTCATCAACCAGCTGGTGTTCTGGTCGATACAGACGTGATGTCAACGTTGCCCGACCGAGAATATATCTCAGGCCTGGCAGAAGTGATTAAGTACGGCGTGATCCTGGATGAAGAATTCTTTGCGTACCTGGAAAACAACGTTGCCGGGCTCAACGAACGAGACCCCGCTGTGCTGCGACACGTTGTTGCTCGCAGTTGTGAACTCAAGGCCTATGTCGTCAAAGAAGACGAATACGAAACAACGGGCCTGAGAGCGATCCTGAACTATGGCCACACCTACGCGCACGCGTTTGAAGCACTGGCTGGTTATGGCAAGTTGTTGCACGGTGAAGCGGTTGCCATCGGCATGCTGTGCGGCAGTCGTCTTGCCAGAAAACTTGGCCGCATCAGTGACACTGAAGTTCAGCGTCAGATCGATTTGCTAAAGGCTGTGAAGCTGCCGGTGGATGTTCCGGAAGAGGTAGCCAACCGCACCGACGACATTCTGAATTGCATGCTGCTGGACAAGAAGACGGTGTCCGGCGATCTGAAGTTCGTGCTGCCAGACCGCATCGGTCATGTCGAGACCATCGGTGGTGTGAGTTCAGACGATGTCACCGCCTGTTTGGAGTGATTCCTGCAGCGCATGAAAAACGCCTGTCGATAGTAGCGGCAGGCGTCGGCTGTGATCGTTGTTGGCAACGATTTACTTCCTGGAGCTGGTGCTTTTCTTAGCAGTAGGCTTTCGCGTGCTTGTCTTTTTCGATGTTGTTTTTGTGGCGGTTCCAGCGATCAATTTGTTCAGGGCTGTGACCTGTGTTCTGGTCAGGACATCCTTGATCTTCTTGGCCTGATCTTTTTTTAGCTTTGCCAGTTCGGCTTCGAGGTCGTCGAGTTTCTTGCCAAACGAATCTTTGATGGCGTAAATTTCCTGAACCTGCTCGTCCTTTAATTTGAGCTGTCCATAGTGCGCTGGAAGCCTATGGTACTTCGATGCTGCTGCGGATTTCGATGTGGACGTTGAAGACTTTGACTTCGTCTGAGCAACGGCGGTGAGAGTGCTTGCGGCAATGGCGACGGCAAGGATGGACGCAGTGAGTCGGCTCGATTGAGGGAACATGGCATTTCTCCTGAGGGTTGGTTAAAGCCCGCGGTTGATACGTAATGCCATGCTGTATGTATGGGGTGAGGGTTTCAATTCAACGCCAGCATTTTCCTCTCAACTCGCGAAAGAATAGGGAATCCCCTACCTCTGTTGCAGGTGCCGTCGTTTTTCTGTCACCACATGCTGGGCGGCTTGATCCGTTCGCAAAAGAAGGCGCAACAAGGCGCCTTCGTGTGGGTTTAAGTGTGCGAATTCGAGATCCGTGCTGTTTCGTTTTCACAGAGAACAGTACGCGCTGCGATGACTATTCGTGCCGCATTGTTGTTTCGGACGACAGCGTTTTGCCAGCAAGATATTTGCCAGTGAAGAAACTCACCTTATCGTACGGCACAGAGACCTGAACGGTCACCAGGTCAAATGGTTGTGCGTTCGCAAGGTCGTTGCCGGTGGTGGAGTTGTTTGGGTCTGGCGTGATGGTGATGCCGACGGCGATGTCAGCGGCCGAACATCCGATTGAATTGGATAGCTTGTTCTTGACGAACGCTTCCACATCTGTGTTGGTGCTGCCGTCAAAGACAGAACGCCGGGCTGCCTCGCGTGAACCATTGGTGACGAGTTGCGACACCATCATGCCGCGACCAAATTCCACGATGCCTACAATGGCCAGAAAGAACACTGGCAGCACGATGGCAGCTTCGACCAATGCAGCGCCTTTGCGGTTGGTGCTGTTGCCTAATTTTTGTCGGTTGAGTTTCATAACAGATGCCCCGATCGTTACTCGACCAGCCTTGAGCCAGGTGTGTTGATGATGTTTTGAAGAACGTTAATCAGCTGTTGTTCGTATTGTGCCGGATTGCCTGTATTGCGCGGGCTTTGTCCGTTGATGTCTGTGCTGCCGATGCGTGCAAGGCGATCCATGAAGTCGTAGTCGGTGCCAAGTCCCATGCCGGCGAAGTACATCCGTCCACGCTGTTTGGTGTAGAACTGATGTGTGTGGACGAGGACGGAGTTAAACCAGTTGTAACCCGTTGCGTAGAATTCCGGACTTGCATTGTTCGTGATGTAGTCATCGATCGTTGCTTGATCCATCTCCCACACGTTGGGCATCCCATCGGTCAATAAAATGACGACCTTTGATGTGAAGTCTCGGCCTTGTGGCCCTTTTGGATCGTTGGTTGGATTGTTTGCGGAGGTATTCGGCATCAGGTGCAGGCGAGCCATTGCCACACCGCTTTCCGTTGATGTTGTCGCGCCAATATCACTGGCTGACTGCAGCATTGTGCACGCAAGCATTGCGGCGTCATAGTCTTCCGTAAGTGGCTGAATGACACGCGGGCCGTGGTAACTGTCGCTGCCGTCAAATGTGACGATGGAAATTCGGTCACCGGCGCCAGCTGATACCAGTGCATTTCGCTGCTTAACGAGATTAATTCCGGCAATCAACGCTCGGCGAACGGAGTGCATGGGTTGAGCTCGCGGCGGAAAATTGAAGGTACCACCAGCTGTGATTTCCGAATGAAACGGGCAGTCAGGGCTAAAGATGGAAAGTGGAGTCTTTCCCGGGATTGCCAGATTGGCGTTCGTGCTGTTGCTGACTTCAGGTGACCGTTCGCGGCCCCAGTCCATCATGAATTGCACGTATGTTTGATAGCCGATCCAATTTCGCCAGCCGTATGGTCTTGCTACCGAAGGAAATGACGTCTTATTTGGATTATTGAAATGAAAAATGCGATCACCGTCATGAGATGGTGGAAGCCTTATGTAATCGGTAGCACCTCGTCTGGGGCAGCCTGGAAGTGTTGTTGGTACCGGTGCGGGAACTGGAATGGCAGTTAGCCCGCTGGCAAACAGTTCCGGCAAATATGGACTGCGGAGGCAAGTCGCCACAAGGACACTGTTGAGCAAATCAGGGTGGCTCGGTTGTTGTAGCCAGCCGGTTGCTGGTGGTGGAG
>CAYZYB010000345.1:0-5754 GCA_964481505.1 uncultured Planctomycetaceae bacterium
CTCCAGGAGCAGGCTCCGCTGTTCTTCGGTGGCAGCCACGTGCTCGGCGGCGTGCAACAGATTGTCGTGGAGCCGCAAAAGGCGTCGCGAAAGAAAGAGGCACAGAAGCCGAACGGCTGGACCGTGCGGGTCCGGTATTTGGTCATTGCTGAGACCGGGACCATTACCGGTAACAGAGACAAAGATCGCGGTAACGGGTGCCATGTCCTGCGAACGGTCAACACACAGCCCACACGGAAAGAGGTCGTGTCGCAGGTCAGCCGAAGCCTGCGTTATCCGGCGCAATTGATCCACGGTGACCCGCGATTGGCGGCGCAGGCATCTGACGCCGCGTTCTACTTTGATCTGGCAAATCGCGTGAAGCGGTGGCGGTTCGTGAAAACATTTGGCTGTGTGCGTGGCGCCAAACCCAGGAAAAAGCAGACATGAAGACCAAGTGGCAATGACGTCCAGCAACGCAAACAACTCAGACCTGTTACCGGTAACAATAATGCTGGGCCAATCCGCCAAGTCGACGAATGGGCACAAAATGCACTGCGATTTTGTGAAAGCCTCGTGGCGAAGCCAGTTTCGAAAGATACTGAAACCGCGTGGGCCCTGGATCGTGTCTTCAGAAAAGCCGCGTTTCCAGATTACCCACAACCGCGGGTCAGAAAGAACACGATCAGTCCGATTGCCAGCCAGGCCCCGATCCCGAAGCCCTCAGGATCTTCCTGGTCGTAGCGTGTTTTGACGTTCTTTTTGCCGAGCCAGTCGGTCCAAATCGTCGTGTGTTTGTTGCTTTTGCGTCGTCTGCCCATGTCTGCTGGATAACTCTGATAGCTAAGGAAAACGGCACTGAGGCCGCGCGATGCGGCCTCAGTACGTGTGTTGAGAGATTCTTCAATCAATATCGGAACGATGAGGCGATCTTGATCTTGCTGACGAACTGGTCATTGAGATCGAAGATGTACGCGTCTCCCTTGATGTCGTAGCCCTCAATGCGCGCTTGCTTCGGGACGTTGACCACGATGTCGAACATTGGGTCCCAACGAGATTTGAAGGCCGTTGTCTCGAGGTTTTCGCCCTGCGAATAGAGCACTGTGACATCCAGCGAAACATCACTGAGATACCCTTCGACAGTCGTCTGGCTGTCCGTATTCCCATCTGCACCACGCGTCCAGTCGTTTCGATGGATGGCCTTCAGTTTCAGGGCAATGTCGTATGAGAATACGCCGGACAAGTGCCCCGTGATTTCTGGTTCAAACGTTATGCCCGAAGTCTGTTCTTGACACCCAGCGCAAAAACAGAGGAGCAATAAGACTGCAGTGAATCGCGAATTGCTCGCATGCATACATGAGAATCCTCAAGAGAGAAAAAGGAGTAGGTGAACCGACCAATGCGGTGACAAGGGGTAAACCATCTGGCTTGGATTGTTGACTATAGTCAACAGTTAATTTTGGGCTGCCAGCATAACTTCCGCAAGATGCTGGGAGACGAATTACGAAAAGCGCGTGAAAAAGCGGGCCTCACACAAGAAGAACTGGCGCATCGCGCGGAAGTCGATCGCACCTACATCTCGATCCTCGAGAACGATCGAAAATCACCGACGATAGAGATGCTTTTTCGTCTGTGTGAGGCGATGGATGTATCGACTGCAGCCATCGTTAGAGCCGTCGAACTGGACCGGCTCAAATAGTTGCCCCTGATTCGGGGCGATGGGCCAGATCACCAGCCAGCAGGTTCAGAAAAACGTCGTGGTCAGTTACCACGCCTCTCACCCATCGACTGAACTGGTCAGCATCAATCCCGCCGCGATGCTGGCGGCGTAGATGGTGCTACGGGAGGTGCAGGTGCCGCTTCGGGCTTCGGGCTGGCGGAAAAAGGTTGAAGCGTAGTGCTTGGTGCCGGATTCTGCGGTGACGGTGAGGATGCGGAGAGTTTCTCCCAGCATTCTGGCGTCGCACCAGAAGTCGTGGCGGGTTCCGACGTGCCGTTCTCTAGTCGTCTGCACCGAACAATCTTCAGATTTTGGCACGCAGCGGGCAGTCAAAATAACTGCCCAGCACGCTGGAATTCCCTACCTGATCCAGTAGCCGCAATAGAACCAGGAATGGGGTGCCGTCGGCTTCTCATCTCAGGTCGCCTTACTCGTGAAAATCGGCACGTTGGTTGGCTCATGGTTTTGAATCGCACTGCAGCCCGGGTAGGCTCACTTCACGTATCCCCAGGGACTCTCGAAGCTCGTCCGCAGCGAACTTTCCCTCGAAGGACAGGATCTGTCCAGCCTGTGTCGTAGCCTACGCCAACCATGAGTGAATCATCCCAGCTTGTCCGACAATGGAAGATCCTGCAGCTTCTGGAAGCGTCGCGTTCAGGCTGCACGGTTCAGGAACTGATTCACGAAACCGAAGTTTCTGACAAGACCATTCGTCGAGACCTCAAGGTTCTTCAGACCGTGTTCGCAATCAACGAAAGAACTGGCGACGGCGGCGTAAAACGCTGGCACATGAAACCTCTCGCCGATCAACTTCAGTTCAACTACACGGAATTGCTTTCGATTCACATGAGTCAGCAGTTGCTGGAACCTTTGGCCGGGACTCCCTTCTGGCAGGGCAATCGCAGCGTCCTGAGAAAAATCAAGGGCTCCATCGGTGACAGCGCAGTCCGCTACATCGAAAAACTGACGGCCGGCCTGCAGTCCACATCCATGGGAGCCAGCGACTATAGCGAACGTGGTGAACTGATCGACAATCTGGTCATGGCTATCGAGGACCGAAAAGTCACGTTGATCATTTACCGATCCATGCAGGCGACCGAGCCTGTTGAACAGGAAGTCTATCCGCTGGGAATGGTTCACCATCGAGGCAGCCTGTACCTGATCGCCTGGTCGTCTCGGCGAGAAGAAGTTCGAAACTTCAAGGTGGATCGAATCGAAAGCGTGGACATCCAGAACCTGCAGTATCAGGTGCCCACAGACTTCGATCTACAGGAGTGGCTCAGCAAGTCCTTCGGAGTCTGGCGGAGTGGAGAAGAACATTTACAGACGATCCGCGTCCACTTTACAAAATCCGCCGCCCGCTACGTCCAGGAATCCACCTGGCACGAAAGCCAGCAGTTGTACCCACAGACCGACGGCACCGTGATCGCCGAATTCCAGTTGCCAGACATTGAAGAAATCCTGAAGTGGATCCTGTCCTTCGGCTCCAACGCCACAGCTTTAGAGCCACCAGCTTTGGTGGAACGAATCAACGACGAAGTGCAGGAAATGCTGGAGGCATACGAGGTCCCCCAGCGAAAACCAAGCGAGAGGAAACCGAAATGACACCACGAAATCTAACTACAACACGGAAAGAACTCCCTGACAGATCACTGATTTCGCTAAAGAGATGTTCGCCTCGCACTATAAGGGGGACCGACTGCCAGGTTTCCAAAGTCGGTCCAACGCAAGTTATCCGCGAACAGCCGTCGAATTGCTTCCGCCTCGGATAAAGCATGCATAATGCTTACTAGTTAATACCATTTCAAGAAAGGTCTCTGCATGTTCAGATCTGCCTTAGGGCTAGCGCCCGAACAATCGCCTTTTCCGTGGCAGGAAGAATTGTTGTCGCGGATGGAGGATTGTGCAGGCAATCGGGTGTCTCTGGATATCCCAACAGGGCTTGGCAAAACGTCTGTGATGGCGGCGTGGCTTGTCGCCAAGGCCAACGGTGCAATGTTGCCTCGACGGCTTGTGTATGTTGTTGATCGACGCGCAGTGGTGGACCAAGCGACTGATGAGGCGTTGAGGCTTCGGGATTGGGTTGCAGCGAATTTGGAACTTAAGCAGCAACTTGGCCTCAATGACGACGAACAACTTCCAATTTCCACATTGCGGGGGCAGTATGCAGACAACTGCGAATGGCTGAGCGACCCCAGCGTGCCTGCAATCATTGTCGGGACTGTCGACATGGTCGGATCTCGGTTGTTGTTTGAAGGCTACGGCGTGTCGCGCAAGATGAGGCCTTACCATGCGGGATTTTTGGCGCGGATTCGTTGTTTGTACTGGACGAAGCGCACCTTGTGCCGCCGTTCGAAGCTTTGTTGGGTGATGTGGTTGAGGCTGGTCCTAAGCTGCGTGGCGAAGATTCTGCCGCCGATGTGCTACCGCGTTCTATGTTGCTGTCACTGTCGGCGACTAGTCAGAGCGAGTCTAAATCCGCACTGCAGATCGATGAGCGAGACCTCGACCACCCCGTCGCTGGCAAACGTCTCAATGCTGTGAAGAAACTGCGGTTGGTTAGTGCGGCAGAGGAAGATGCGAAAACAATGCCGGACCGTCTCGCCAGGGCTGCATGGAAACTGACGGGCGAAGGAACCTTACCACGACGAATTATCGTGTTCTGTAGCAGTCGGAATTCCGCAATAAAAGCGAAAAAGGCCGTTACGAAGTTCGCGAACGGGCATAAGAAGGCGGACATTCCGAAACGCGAAATTGCGGCTCAGTTATTTGTGGGGGCTCGTCGAGTCCGCGAACGCCAAGCTCTTGCAGAATGGCTCGGTAAACATGGGTTTATTGCGGGAATCAGTGCTGAATCGACATTACCGTCGTTCGTCTTTGCGACCAGCGCAGGGGAAGTGGGAGTCGATCTGGACGCGGATCACATGGTCGGTGACCTTGTTGCGTTTGAGCGAATGGTACAGAGGTTTGGTCGAGTCAACCGGCGCGGAGAGGGCGAAGCTGATATTCACGTTCTGATCGACCGTGATGGGCCGATGCCAAAGAAGCAGTGGAGCTAAAGAAAGCTCTCGCCAAGTCACAACGTGATCGCACGAAGAAAGAGCATGAAATTGTCGCTCAATTCGATCGAGCCAAGAAGTACCGTCGCGCTGTTGAAGCCCTGCCGAAACTAAAGTCGGGTGCATGTGATGCCAGTCCGGAAGCCCTGCGGCAACTCAAGTTACGTTCCGTGGACGATGAGTCTTTGCGGCAGGTCATTACCGATGCAACCACTCCACCCCCATTGCGTCCGGAACTAACACGGCCAATCCTCGATTCGTGGTCGATGACGTCGCTTGAAACGCACACCGGACGACCGAATGTGGCGCCGTGGCTACGTGGATGGGCTGAGGAAGAACCACAAACAACGGTCGTTTGGCGTCATTGGCTTCCAACAGGAAACACACGCTCTACCGACAAGCAAATAGCGGACTTCTTCGAGGCCGCGCCGATTCATCTGACGGAGAAACTCGAAACCGAAAGCGAACGTGTCTTTGCCTGGATCACGAAACGAGCGGAGAAAATCGGCAAGCTCCGTTCGAGTGAGAAGAAATCTGATGAAGGTCGGATTTTGGAACTGCCCGATGCCGACGAAACTGTGGTCATTGTGCTCGATCGCAGCGGGAATGTTGCCAACAAACTAACTCTCAATAACTTGCGATTTGGGACCAGTAAAGAGGCGAAGAAGGCGCGGGAAGACTTCCGACGGCAGGTTCAACACAAGACACTGGTGGTGGATGCGAGAGTCGGCGGTCTACTTGAAGCCGGTTTGCTGGATGATTCCGAGGAAACGATCGCAGCCTCGGCTGACAAAACGGATGTGTGGATTTCCCTGACAGACGGCGACGACATTAAGCCAGTGCCGTCTTTTCGGGTTTCGGAACAATCACCTGACGCTGTCGGGCCGGGCAGTCGTCTGCCTCATGATCGCAATTGGCGAGTCGCCCTGAAGATGCCGATCCTGACCGAGGACACAGATGAACCATCAAGCTTTTTGATTGTGCAAACATATTGCC
>CAYZYB010000346.1:0-5753 GCA_964481505.1 uncultured Planctomycetaceae bacterium
TTGTAGCCGGGTTCATACAGAACTCCGATGCTTCCATCTTTGAGTACCGTCATTTCCGAATGGGCCGACGGCCGCCGATCGATTACTTTTCCAGTAGCCCAACTGTCAGCATCGTCGTAGCCGACTCGCAACGGGGATTCGGCGTTAGATTCTGCCTGACACCCGCTCCACGAACCGCATATGGAACGATCGGTTCGGTCCCAGCGCCCACATGAATCCAGACTTACACGAATACGGAAGCGGTCCCCAAACTACTCAAGGAAATTCCCTGACCGTTGTGCGGTACTGCATCGTGTGCAGGACTAACCTGTGAGGTCACCGCGGTTGTCTACGGAGAGTCGCTCTGCTTCGATAAACTGTTTTGCTCTTGCTGCCTGTCCACACGCAAGTCAATGCTAACGGAATAAGCTTGTGAGTGGCGTGCCGTCGTGGGCCACTTTGAACGGACGCCCGCTCGGCGAGAAGATTTCTTTTTCCAGCGGCAAGCCCAGACCGTAGGCGATTGTTGCGTTGAGATCCTGCGGATAGCAGTGTTCTTCTTCGACGGACTTTCCGATTTTGTCTGTCTTCCCGATGATTTGACCGCCAGAGATACCGCCTCCAGCGATCATCGCACTGAAACAGCCAGGGTGATGGTCACGCCCCGCGTTCTGGTTGATCTTTGGCGTTCGACCGAATTCCGTTCCTAATACGATCAGCGTTTTACTCAACAGTCCGCGCTGCTGAAGGTCGTCCATCAGAGCGGCGATCGCAGTGTCTAACTGGCCTGCTCGGCTATTGAAGGTTTCGTAAATGTCGTTGTGATTGTCCCAGCCGCCGTGTTCGACTTCAACAAAGCGAACACCTTTTTCGATAAGACGCCGGGCTAGAAGGCAGCCCTGTCCGATCCGATTCTCGCCGTAGGCTTCCTTGACGGAATCATCTTCTTTCTTGATGTCGAACGCTTCCAGGTCGGGACTCTTCAACAGACGAACTGCTTCTGAGTAATATTCGGAATACGCTTTCACTTCTGTGTTGGTGTATTTTTTCTTGAAGTTGGATTCGAATTGACTGATCAGGCGACGGCGTTTGTCGAAGTTCTTTTCGTCGAGATACTTCGGCGATTTTGTGTTCTGTAAACCAGTCGCGGGGTTTCCAACAGGAGCCGGAGCGACAGACGCAGACAAGTAGCCCTGAGCGGGGTGACGATTTCCGCTACCGACCAGAACGCTGCCAGGCAGATCCTTATTTTTCTTGCCTTCAAAATGTGTCAGCCACGACCCCATAAAGGGATGACGAATCGAGCCAATCAGTTTGTAGCTAGTCCGCATCAGGTAACGTCCCTGCTGGTGAGCTCCTGTCTCCGTCGTCATCGAGCGAATGACTGCCAACTGGTCCATCTTAGCGGCCAGCTGCGGCATATGCTCTCCAATCTTGAGGCCGGAAACAGCGGTCTGAATGGCCTTTGTTTCGCCTCCCGATTCTTCGCCTGGCTTTGGGTCGAAAGTATCAATATGGCTCATCGCACCCGTCATGAACAGATACACGACGTGCTCCGCTTTCTTAGCGGCCGCTATCGTTGACTGCGCCTGCGCGGCGGACGAAAAAAGTGCCTCCGACATTGGCAGAATGCTGACACCAAAAGCGGTCTTTGCCAAATTCTCGATAAAGCCGCGGCGGCTGACGTCGTCCATTTGCTTTACTGTGTTACGCATGCTCATAGTCGTCTTTCTCAAAGAGATGCCGTATCGCGGCGATGTTTGAAATGAATCCTGATGCAGCTGTCAATCAGCCAGACATGTGAAACTGAATTTGGCGTCACACTACTGAATGAATAGAAATTCTTTCGTGTTGATCAAAGCCCAAATCACGTTTCCGAACCCAGCTGCTCCGCTGGCTTTGATTTCACGTTCTGATACTTCACGTTCGTTGCCACGTGGCGGTCGAGTCAGAATGCTGTAGAAGATCGCATCGATACGACTTCTGCTGTTTGGGGCCTTCATCACGGTGTCGAAAATCACACTGCCCCGTTCCAGCATCATGTGAGTAATTTCTCCGTTAAACATTGTCAGCACCTGACTGACACTTCCTGTCCGTCCGGAGGATTCGATCAGCTCTCGATCGCTTTGCCCGAATTGTCGAAGGAAGTGTTCTGCCGGAAGTGGTGTCTGCAGCTCAGAGGCTCGTGCCAGTACCATTCCTTTGTAGGAATTGCGTGTGCGAGTCACCTTACGTTGAGCGCCTGAACTAAATTCGTCGTTGAATTTTGTCATGATCGCCTGAACGTCTTTTACGCCAATTTTGTCGAGGTCCATGTCAATGACATCGGCAAGCTTACCCATCGACGGTCGTGTGAAAGACTGCGGGTTGTAAACGGCCAGTGTCAGTAGCGAGTCCCAGATCTGTTCTGCCGTCATTCGTCTCAGCACTGGACCTGGAAAGTAGTATGGCACAGACAGGTCGACATCTTTGCTCATGGATTCTCGCTGCCAGGTGCGAGTGTTGAGGATGATTCGCTGAATCTGACGGACATCAAAATTGTTACTTATCAGTTCATCAGTGAGCAGTCGCAACACTTCCGGGTTGCTGGCGACGCTGTCGTCACGAAGGTCATCGTACGGTTCGATCAGACCGGCACCAAAGGCTCTTCGCCACATCCTGTTGACAATGTTTTTTGCAAATCGTGGATTGCTCTTGCTGGTCATCCAGCTTGCCAATACCTGACGCGGCGTTTTATCGCCACCAGCGGTTTCTGCGCTACCGAAGATCGGCTTCATGCCGACAACCTGATGTGGTTTGGCGTTATCGTACTGGTAATCATGCGGCAACTTCAGGGGACGTTTGTGTTCCCAGACTTCAAACATGTTGGCGTTTATCACGCGGCTGAAAACGCCTCCGGTGTTGGCTTCGGGATCCATCGCTTTTAGTTCTTTACGAAGACGAGCCAGCGGATTTCCTTTGGTAAATCGCTTTTTGTCTCCGGTGCTGGCGCGGGTCCGAGTTCCGTACCAGTAGGAAGCCATTTCGTAGTATTCTTTTTGCGTCCACTTGTCGAACGGATGGTCGTGGCATTGAGCGCAACCAATCTGAGTGCCGAGCCAAACCTGCACCATGTTGTCAACGGCATCGAGTTCCATATTGGAATCTCGCATAATGAAACCCGCCGCGGGGTTATCCCAAATTCGTCCTTCGGCGGTCAGCATTTCGTGAACCCATTTGTCGTACGGCTTGTTTGTACGAATCGAATCTTTGACGTATTCGTGGTAGGGCTGAGCGATCTGATTGTTGTTGATCGGATTGTCTTTGAGCCGCAGGATGTCGGCCCAGTAGTTGAACATGTGGCTGACATAATCGTGAGAACTCAGCAAGTCGTCGATCAGTCGCTCACGCTTCTTTTTGTCTTTGCTTTGGACGAATTCACCGACTTCCTCAAGCGTTGGAATTCGCCCTGCGATTTCCAAATACGCTCGCCGCAGAAACAGGGTGTCGCCAAGTGGTGCATTCGGTGTCACCGCATGTTTCCGATAGCCGGCATCGATGAGTCGATCGATCTTGCTCGCGACCTCACGCACACGATTAATGCTGCCGGAATCGACGGCGGCAACGGCTCCCCATTCCACATTTCCGTCACCGCGGGGAACTCGACTGGTGGGCTTTTTCTTCGGTTGAGCGAACGTGGTGTGCAACGGCAAGATCATCAGGCCGACAAAAATGGCAACGAACAACTTTCGCATGAATGCTCCTCTGAGTCGAATTCGCAACAACTAAGGCAATCCGGAGAGTCTGTGGCGCTGTTCCACAGATTGGTCCCCGCCACAGCTACGTCAATTGTTCCCTATAAAAAGGCAAGTTGCAACCGGAGTTCGGAGGCCGCTCGTCGTTCCGGACTTCCAGGTCCGGCGAGGTTCTACGTAGGGAGCGGCATGCAATAGCGGCGAATCGAGGGAACCTCGACATTAACCCCACTGTATCCATCGTCAACGTTCTCGTACGTCCACCCGGCTGCTGGTAGCATTGATGTCGTTCTGAGGCTGTGATCCGCAAGCCTGACCACCGAACTCGCCTGGTGTGGAAGAAGACAGGGGCAGGTGTTTTGTGACCAGGGCGCCCCGGGGCGTCGTTCTCGATTAAACAGCGTCAGCTTGTTGATGAAAGCAGAGCTGCGCGGGCATGGTGGCTGTCGCGATCAGTGATCGGTGTCAGCTTACTCCGTCGAAACTTCGATACGACGTGGTTCGGTTCTTGGAGTCCGTGGCAGTTCCACTCGCAGAACACCATTGTTCAGCCGCGCCGTAATGCGGTCGTGGTCGACTTCATCACTGAGGATGAAGGACCGCAGATAGTCACCAACCTGATATTCCTGATGAACAACTCCAACCGTCTCAGCCGCTCCATCAATTCGTCCGAACAGTGCGAGTCGATTGTCCTGAACCTGCAGATCGAGTCCTTCGGAATTCACGCCTGGCAAGTCAGCGTATAACACCAGGCCTTCTGCGGTTTCGTAAATATCAATCGGAGGATTGAACAACATTCGCGGTGGACCGGGCGCAGCTTGATCTTCACCACTGGTAGCGGGTATAGCGGAAGCATCTGCGCGGGTCATTCCGTTTTTTTTGGTCATTGTTCTTACCTAACGGTCGCGGCCTTACGTTGGCCCTTCGATTACTGGAATACTCCTTGCAGCACTGCCAGCAACTTTGGGCAGAGTCACTTTAAGAATCCCCAGCGTGTACTCCGCCTTCATGCCGTCTTCGTCAATTCGATCGGGCAGTTGCAGTGTCCGCTTCCATGATCCCTGAAATCTCTCCTGCCGACGAAACGAATCGTCGCGAGCCTCCGGCGGAGCTTTTCGTAGACCTTTCAACGTCAGTAATCCGTTCGCAGCCGTTACTTCCAGATCAGAAAGTTCCACGCCGGGGATTTCCGCCGTCAGAACGAAACGATCTCCATCATCCAGCAAATTGATGAGGGGAAATCGACGTGGAGAACGAGCCTGAAGGGACGAATTCATTCCCTGCAGCAGTCGGTCCACTTCCCTCTCAAGATCGTGAAGTGGGTTCCAGTTTTGTCCCCATCGGAAGACTGGCATTTTCCCGTTGCTCCTAGAGCCTGATAACGGCACGACACTCAAACATGGGTACAGAACAGCACCCTTCCATCCTCACATCAGCACAGATTGTGCCGATGATTGGAAAATACATGGCTCAGTCGACGGTTTATCCCAGCAGCTACCGTAACCTGTTTTACAGCAGTGGCTTGCGCAGCGTATCACTCCTTTGCCCGAAAACCCTCCCGCTACAGAATCCCTGCCAAATTTACACCCAAAGGCTCGCAGGCATTGCCACTTTCCGATCTCTTTCGAGAATCCGCATACTGACTTACGTATCAGCCAGGGGCAGGAAATGACCGCGAATTCACGATCTTCACATGCCGTCTACGTGGGTAGCTTCGACCCTCTGACTCTGGGACATATGGACATCATCGCTCGCGGAGCACAGATCTTTCAAAAACTGACCGTGGGCATTGGTATCAATCCTGAAAAGCAGCCTTTGTTTGAATCGGAACAACGAATCCAACTTTGCCAGGCTGCTGTTAGCCATCTCGACAACGTTGAGGTGACATCCTTTCACGGACTGGCTGTTGAGTTTGTACGAGACTGCGGCAGCCGAGTGCTGCTCAGAGGCGTTCGTAGCCTGACAGACATCGACGCTGAATTTACGATGTCACTGGCCAATAGGGTGCTCGACCGAGACATTGAGTCTGTCTTTCTGATG
>CAYZYB010000347.1:0-5736 GCA_964481505.1 uncultured Planctomycetaceae bacterium
CCGTGCCGTCTGACAACGGTCAGCCGGCTGACCGGCCATCGGCGGTGTACAAATAGAGACAGATCGCACAAAAGGAATTCTACGCTTGGATAGCCATCGCGCATGTCACTGTTGTGGCCAGATTCATCAGCTGCCTGAGTTGTCGAAGGGGCAGAAGGCTGTTTGCACTCGTTGTGGTGCTGGTATTTCGGTACCCGGTTGCCGCGTTGCGTCGGCCAGTCGAACGGCAGCAGCGGCATTCGCTGCTTTTGTGCTGTTCTGGCCAGCCATTCTTTGTCCAATTCTGCGAATCGAAAAGCTGGGGCATCAGCAGGAATCGAGCATACTCAGCGGAACATTGGAATTGCTCAGCCACGGCAGCTGGCTGGTTGGTGGAATTGTGCTGTTGTTCTCCGTGATTTTTCCGCTAACGAAGATCGTGCTGTTGCTGGAACTCAGCCTGCTGGAGTTCCTTCATCGCCGGCACAAGGCAATGACGTTGCGCATCATGGAACACGTCGGCAAGTGGAGCATGATGGATGTCATGCTACTGGCGTTTCTGGTGATGCTGGTGAAACTCGGCAACCTCGTCGAATTTCAGTTTGGTCCCGCCGTGATCGCATTCATTGCATGTGTCGCCATGAGCATGGTGGCATCGCTGTCCTTTGATCCTCACGCCATTTGGGAAGACGCATGACTGAGCAATCCGACGCAAATTCCAATGCCGAAAGCTCAGATTCTACGCCGCCTTCGAAAGAATTCCCCGTCGCGCGAGTTGTTGAAGCCGGTGGTGCAGGCAGTATTCTGCGACAGTCAAAAATGTGGTGGATCACATTGCTGTGCCTGCTGCTCGCGGCAGGGTTGGCCTGGCAGTCGCTTCCGGAAAACGGGCCGGAGATCAGTATTCAGTTTCCCACCGGACACGGACTCAAGACTGGTGATGTCGTGCGCTATCGAGGCATCGAAGTCGGTACCGTGACGGATGTTTCGCTGAACGAAAGCCTGTCGGGAATCACGGTGAACGTGATGCTGAAACCCGGTGATGGCAGCCTGGATAGGGAAGGCACGCGTTTTTGGATTGTTCGTCCACGGCTTAGTTTGAACGGAGTCAGCGGATTGGAAACCGCGGTGGGAGCCAAATACATCGGCGTGAGTCCAGGTGATCCCGATGGTCCTCATCAGAAAACGTTCGAAGGACTCAACGTTGCTCCGCCAGACGAATTGGCGGGAGGGGGCATGGAACTGATTCTTCGCAGCGATGATCGACACGGAATCGGCGCCGGTTCGCCGATCACCTGGCGAGGCATCGAAGTGGGACAGGTGTTGTCTGTCAATCTCTCACCGGACGCTCGGCACGTCGACTTTGGTGTTCGCATTGACCGCGCCTATCGACGTCTTGTGCGTCCCGCATCAAAATTCTGGACGACCAGCGGTTTCGGCATGGACGTTAGCCTGACAGGGGTCAAACTGAACGCTCAGTCGTTGTCAACAATTGTCCGCGGCGGCATTTCGTTCATCACACCTGCAGATGGCGATGATTCATCAATCAACAGCGGACATGTATTCATACTGGCCGAAGAGCCGAAAGACGAATGGGTAGAGTCCGCTGATACGGTTCCGTTGGTCGACACCGTTCTGCCGGAAACCGTCACGGTGCTCGGCCTGCGAACCACATCTTTGCTGGGCATCAAACGCACTCGAGAATTCACGCAGACCGGCATCCTCGTCAGTGGTGACAAGGGCACTCAGCTGCTGACCGCAGCTCTGCCAACGGTCGCCGGTGAAGACAGTGAAGAATTCGTACTGACAGATTTCCGAGTTCAAAGTGCAGACGGAAGTTCCGAGCTACTCAGCGGTATCAGTTTGTCGACATGTTGGGCAGGCCCTTTGGGTACATTGCGTGTACCAGCGACAGCGCTCAATGGGAAAATTGACACGAGCGGGTTTCGGACTCCGGCCGATCCCGAAGAATGCCTTGTCGTTCGCAGTGCGATCGTTGATGGCAAAGCGACGCCGGTGATTCAGGCAATCGACGTCGAACAAATGGTCGAGCGCAGTGATAGCTGGCAGATTTCCGGCGGCGACGCAGACTTCAGTCAATGGCATGGAGCTCCCGTGGTGAGCAGCAAAGATGGGAAAATCATCGGCTTGCTGCTGGCGGATTCGGGCGCGGCGGTTATTGTCAGGCATCGCGCAAGTTCTGCCAGTGAATGATGGCGTTCCTTCTTCCTCGAGCGACAACAACCATGTGCTGCAGATTCGCCTGACGCCCCGATCTTCCAGTGACAGGGTGATCGGTGCCAGTTCCAATGATGGTGGGCCATCTAAGAACATCCGATGATGCCAGCGGATCTGGCGGCGTCGAAAACGAGCAACCGATTTCTAAGTTGTTCGCATGGGCTCGGTCACTCGGTATACTTCGGGCACATTTGTGGTCCCGCTTTTATGAGTACCGTTCCCATGAAGAATTTCCTCGTCCTTTCAGCCCTTTGTGCCGTGCCGTGTGCTCCCGTTGGCGCTGAAAAACCAAACATCGTCTACATCATTTGCGACGATCTTGGCTACGGCGACGTGCATTGTCTGGCACCTGAAACGAGCAAAATTCCCACACCGAATGCTGACAAACTGGCAACGGAAGGGATGACCTTTACGGACGCACATTCCGGATCGTCCGTTTGTTCGCCGACCCGCTACGGAATCATGACCGGCCGATACTCATGGCGAACAAAGCTGCAGAAAGGTGTGGTCACCGGTTTTGCACCCAGTTTGATCGACATCAATCGTCTGACTGTGGCGGGCTTTCTTAAGCAGCACGGCTATCACACGGCCGCCATCGGCAAGTGGCACCTGAATTTTGAGTATCTGGATCCAAAGACAGGGGAACGATATTCACAGAAAACCCACAAGACGCCACCGATCGGCGCGAAGATTCCAGACGGTCCTATTCACCGCGGTTTTGATTTCTATCACGGTTTTCATCACGCTCGCAACATGGAAGCGGTGATTGAAAACGACGAAGTGATCGCCCACGACAAAACGATCAACATGCTGCCGCGGCTAACGAAACAGGCTGCGAAGTACATCGATTCGCGCGGTGGTCAGGATGAGCCGTTTTTTCTGTATCTGCCTCTCGGGTCGCCTCACACGCCAATCGTGCCATCACCAGCATGGCAGGGAAAAAGCGGACTCGGTGATTACGGAGACTTCGTCATGCAAACTGACAACGTCGTCGGAGAAGTCAGCGCCGCATTGAAGAGAAACGAAATGGCAGACAACACACTCGTCATCTTCACAAGCGACAATGGATGTTCCAAAGCAGCCGACATTCCAAAGCTGGCAAAACAGGGACACATCGTGAGTGCACATCTGCGGGGGTCGAAAGCTGACATCTGGGACGGTGGACATCGTATTCCGTTTATCGCGCGCTGGCCAGGACACATCCAGCCAGGCTCAAAAAGCGATCAGCTGATCTGTTTGACAGACCTGTTCGCGACGACTGGTGAAGTCCTGGGCGTTCCTGTTCCTGACGGAAGTTGCGAAGATAGTGTGAGTTTCCTTCCCGCGTTGTCGGGGCAGAAGATTGTTTCCACCAGAGCGGGCGTTGTGCATCATTCGTACAGTGGACACTTTGCGTATCGGCAGAAGAACTGGAAACTGATTCTGGCCTATGGTTCCGGCGGCTGGTCATCGCCGAAAGAAAATCAGGTGCCTGCAGGTTCACCGAAAGTGCAATTGTATGATCTCAGCAAGGATGTCGGCGAAACAACCAACCTGCAAAGCCACAAGCCGGAGATTGTCGAACGCCTCCTCAGTCAACTTCAGGCTGACGTGAAAAACGGTCGCAGTACGACTGGCGACACCGCAGCCAACGATGTATCGAACATCGTTCTTTGGAAGAGCCTCGCAACTCCAAAGAAAAAGAAGAAATCAAAATCGAAATCAGCAAAGTAGCCTGCATTCGATGAGATATTTGTGACTCGCGTTGCCAGCGGGTGACAGCTGATGGATATTCATCAGACTGGTGTGCTGAGCAGTTTGGGTCCGTCATTTCTTGTCAGACGCAGAACGATCATTCACACCGTCGTTGTCCGCATCGACCACGCCGGACAACGGATGGTTAATAACCGCCTGCCAGGCGATTTTTCGGAAGGTACGATCGAGTTCACGGCTGGGATATCCGCTGGATCGGTTCGACTTAAAGTCGCCTTCAATAAGTTCCGGTGAACGACCGTACAGCGTTGCGTAAAACACGTAGCCTTCAAGGTCTCCCAGCCCAGGACCAAGGTGCCCGAGATGATCGTTCCACAGTGATCGCTCTTTCTTTCCGATGACTCTGTGGATCCCTTCGACACCCGGCAGTTTTCCCTGATGATAATATTCTACAGCGAGCACCATGGCATCGCTGGTTGGCATCACAAAAGCCTTGCGCGGATGCTTCTTATTCAAGTCGCCAACAAGTTGAGCAGTCATCACATTTTTCTCTTTGCCGAGCCGTGCAAAAAGTTCCGATGTTAGTTCTGCTTCGGAAGCTGGTAATTCCTTCAACTGTCCCAGTTGAGGCCACGCATCCGAGACATAGAATTTCATGTGCGGGCTGAATTTCAGGCAGAAATCCATCCAGCAAAGATAGTATTCAGGCTGATCCTGATAGTACGGCCCCCACATCATGGCATCCCATTCTGCATTGGAAATCGACGCTAGCAGCTTTGGCGTCGCATTCCCGTCGAATTGAAAGATGCCGTTTTCCTGTTCCCATTTGTATCGAGCGCTTCCCGTGATGCCGCCGCCAGTGTGCGTGACCAATGGCGGCTGATCGAAGCCTGCTTTACGAGAAATGGCAGGGAACGTAGCAAACCCTGGAGCCATGAAGCTGTGTCCGGTGCCAACGATTCTTAGCGATCCATCCGACGGCCTTGGGTAAGACGCAACCGCTTTCTTATTCGGCGGGAGCGTTCTGGCGTAGGCCAGTTTGATTTCTTCCGGCGCGAGATAGCACACGGCGTGATCCGGAAATTTGTCAGCCTTCCACCCCGGATCAACTCGGAACGTTGACGGCGCACCACGATTTCGTTTCCCGTTGTTGCCGCGTTGTTTCTGATAGAAAGCTGCCGCTTCCTGAGCGGTCAGCTTTCCGTCTCCATTGGTATCAGCGGCGGGAAAGCGTTTCAACCACTTCGCCAACTGCTGTTCAGACGGCCCGTCAAACGCATTTGCGTGGGGGGCCAATACAAAAAGAAGGAGTGACAACAGCAAGTGCTTCATGATCGTATCTCTGATTTTCGTCGCGGCGATTTTGTGCGATCAGCCTATCGTGCTTTGGAAAGAAACTCAAATGCCGCAAAGCTGCTGCTTGATCCTATAACAGTAAGAGTTGTAATCGGCTGACGCCTCAGATTTAATCGTCGACTGGCGGTTGGTTATATTCGTGCGCACTTGTCTTCATCCTTAAAGCAGACATCAGATGAGCGACAGCTATTCGATTCAGTGTTCGCATTGCGAATCCAGGTTGCGGTTGAAAGATCGCAGCAGGGCGGGGCACGAAATCGACTGCCCAAAATGCGGAGAGACGTTCACCATCAAACTGCCAAAGAAACGCAAAACGAAAGACCCACTCGCAGCCCGGCTTCCGCCTCGAAAAAAGAAACGAGACCCATCGCCGATTCCGAAAAAGAAGCGGCGGGAACCGGTGGCAGAAGAAGAAGAGCCAACAGGTCTGAGTGTCGGTGAGCTGTTCTCGAGAGTGATCTGGATCAACGC
>CAYZYB010000348.1:0-5728 GCA_964481505.1 uncultured Planctomycetaceae bacterium
GTGTAGAACGTTTGTTGCACGTTACATCTCATCAACCATATGTTCTGCCAACGGATCAGGTAAGCGGAACAAACTGGTTACTGATTGCCGAAGAAAAGGATTCTGCGGCAGATGTTTTCGCCATCGAACTGAACAGCCGCGGAAACACCGTGCATCGATCTTCCTTGGAGACTGCCTCGGAAGAAATGTTGAGTGCCTTTGATGAGGAGCGCCCGCTCAACGGCATCGCGTGGCTACTGACCGATGATGCTTCGCGCAATTGCGGTGGACTACTGGGGCTTGTTCAGGCTCTCAAAGTCGAAAAGATCGCAGAGTTGATGTGTGGGCTGACTCTCGTGACTCGGTCAGCAACGCATTCGTTGATTGGCAGTGAATGCAGCCCTGATCAAGCCGGGTATCAAGGATTCGGCCGCGTTTTGGGCGCCGAACATCCGGAGTATCGCTGCCGACTGGTTGATCTGACAGAACCGGAAGACGCAGGCGGGCCCGCTCGAGTGGTGGACGTATTGCTGTCGGAAACTCGTGAGAATGAACTCGCGATCAGCGGCACCAGGATCCTTGTGCCACGATTGACGCGAGCACGCAAACGGCAAACAGAGAACACGACGCGCGGATTCTCATTCGACAAATGGTCTGGCCAAAGCTGTCTCATCACCGGAGGCCTCGGAAGTCTCGGACGTCTGGCCGCTGCGTGGCTCGCGGAGAACGGCGTGAAACACATCGTTCTGCTGTCTCGCCGCCAGCCCGATGAAGACACTCAGGAAGCACTGCGGAAGATTCGAGAATCCGGATGTGAGGTCGTCGTGTATTCTGCAGACGTCACGTCTCAGGAAGAGATGCAGACGCTGTTCAATCGGTTTGGCGCTGACCTGCCTGCGCTGGGCGGCGTGATTCATGCGGCGGGTGTTCTGGACGACGGTCTGATTGTGGATCAGTCGTGGGATCGATTTGAAAGAGTCCTCGCCACAAAGACTGGTGGCGCTGAGATTCTGGATGAACTGACTGCAGATATGGATCTGCACTTCTTCATTCTGTATTCGTCCGTAGCATCTGTTTTGGGATCACGTGGACAGAGTAATTACGCGACGGCGAACGCATTCCTGGATGGTCTCGCGTGGAAACGCGAGCTAAGCGGCAAGACCGCCACCAGCATTAACTGGGGGCCGTGGACGGCCGGGATGGCAGATGATGAACGTGTCCGCAGACAGATGGCTCTTCAGGGCATTACGCCGTTGAACGCCGATGAAGCTCATCAATGCATGGAGCACATGCTGACCAACGGTATCGTTCAGGCGACTGTGCTGGATGTCGACTGGCGACGCATGCAAATGGGATTTGGACCGGAAACGCCACCGTTGTTGCAGGGATTGGTTCCAGCGCGACAGCAGTCGAAAATGGGCGACTCTGCATTCGTCGGAAAGTTGAAGCAGCTGCGCGGCAAAGCTCAGAAGGCGCTGTTGGTAAAGACCATTCAGGAACTGCTGCAGCAGATTCTGTCCACATCAGACGCCCCGGAAATCGATCGACCGCTGATCGAAATGGGGCTCGATTCGCTGATGGCAGTAGAGTTCAGTACGCAGCTGCAAATGATGCTGGGCGATTCGTTCGTCGTCGCGCCGACCATGTTATTTGATCATCCGACGATCGATGCCATTTCTGATCACCTGCTGGGCATGATGGATGACGACACCGACACAAACGAAACATTGCAAGCCGCTGCCATTGACAACAATTCCACGGATGGCGTGCCGGAGATTCGGCAGCGGGAGCCGATTGCGGTCATTGGGATGAGCTGCCGTTTTCCGGGAGCTCATGACGTCGATGAGTTCTGGGACAACCTTCTTAACGGAGTGGATTCTGTCTGTGAGATACCTTCGGACCGCTGGGAGATTGACCGCTTCTACAGTGCCGATCGTGAATCCGGAAAGATGTACACTCGCCAAGGAGGCTTTCTGGACGACATCGCCGACTTCGACGCGGCGTTCTTTAATATCAGCGACCAGGAAGCGTGCTGGATCGATCCACAACATCGGATGCTGCTCGAAAACAGCTATCGTGCGATGGAAGATTCCGGTATTCCAACTGCTCCATTGTCTGACAATAACGTCGGCGTGTTTATGGGCATCATGGGGCAGGACTACGCGTTTCTGCCGCGCCTTCAGGACGCTCATATTGTGCAGGCGTTCGAAGGAGCCGGGCTTTCTCATAGCGCGGGAGTTGGTCGCATTAGTTATGTCTTCGGATTCGAAGGACCAAGCATCGCGATTGACACGGCCAGCAGTAGTTCTTTGGTAGCCGTGAACCAGGCCATGCGAAGTCTGCAGGATGGCAACTGCAACATGGCTCTGGCTGGTGGAGTGAACGCGATTCTGGCGCCCGTGAATTCGCTGTTGATGTCAAAGGCCGGATTGTTGTCACCAGATGGCCGCTGCAAGTCGTTTTCGGCCGCTGCAGATGGATTTGGACGTGGCGAGGGTTGCGGTGTTGTGGTGTTGAAGCGGCTTAGCGACGCAGAACGCGATGGCGATCGCATCATGGCAGTGATTCGCGGCGGCGCTGTCGTTCATAACGGCTTCACGGGCGGCATCACGGCTCCCAGCGGGAAGGCTCAGGCCCGCGTCATCACCGAAGCACTCCGAGACGCGAAAGTTGCTCCGTCGCAGGTGCAGTATCTTGAAGCTCACGGAACCGGAACCGAATTCGGCGACCCAATGGAACTCGGCGCGGCCGCTGCGGTTTATGGCAAGGGACGCAAACGAGACAATCCGCTGCTGGTCGGAAGCGTGAAAGCCAACATCAGTCACCTCGAAGCAGCCGGCGGCATTTCCGGATTGATCAAGACGGTGCTGTGTCTGCATCGAGAGTTGATTCCCGCTCAGGCGCATTTCGAAGAACCATCTCCTCACGTGCCCTGGAAACGTCTCCCGCTAAAAATGGTGACAGAACCCACTGAATGGCCAGAAGGTAACGAACGAATGGCGGGCGTCACGGCCCTGGGACTGGTCGGGACGAATGCCCATCTGGTTTTGAGTTCACATCAACCTGATTCGGTTGTTACGAAGGATTCCGTCGTTCCACCGAGTCCCGAACTGTTGGTGCTGAGTGCACGGAGCGAAACAGCACTGACGGAACTGGCAGAAAAGTATCAGCGGATGCTGCAACAAACCTCATCGAATCTTAAAGACGTTTGCTTCACCGCGGCAACAGGACGACGACACTACGAACATCGGCTTGCAATAAATGTGACATCAACGGAAGCCGCCATCGAACAGCTGGCAGCATTTGCTGGCGGTACGGCGTCCGGCAAATCCCATAGCATCGGCGTGGCAGCGAAAGCGCCGAAAACCGCATGGACCTTCGGTGACGAAGTTCCAGACGAAGCAGATTTGAAATTGCTTTACGCCAGCGAACACGTTTTTCGGGCTCTGGTCGCTGACTTCGACGACCGCTTGAAGCAGGACGGAACGTCCTTAAACCTGCTGCAGTGGCTTGATTCGGACGATGAACCTGACGCCCCGGCGGCACCGTCGCCCGCTGTACGGACGTTTCTGTTGCAGGCTGGACATACAACTGTGCTACACAGTTGTGGTCTTGAACCGGACGCGGTGATGGGCGTCGGCGTCGGGCAATACACAGCGGCCTGCATCGCTGGCTGCCTTTGCTTCAAAGATGCTCTTTGCATTCTGTTGCAGCGTGACAGGATTGGCCAGAATCCGAATGAAGAATCGTTGAACGAATTTGAAGCTTTCGCTGATCAGTTCAATTACTACCCGCCAAACATGCCTCTGGTCTGCAGCATCACCGGAAAGATCGTGCCAATTCACAGGTCACTCGGTGGAAGCTACTGGCGGCAGCACGTCACATCCGAAGTCAATCCGGATGAATGTAAGGCAGCGCTCGATGGTGAAGAATGTGATGTACAGATGGAGATCTGCCATGCTTCCAGCGGCGAGTCGAATGGATCGCAGCGAATCAACCTGAATTCAACCAACCCTGTCAGATCAGCGATCGGTCAACTGTTTACGATGGGCGGCAATCCCACTTTCGTTGGTTTGTTCGCCGGACAAAGCGTTAAGCGAGTAAGATTGCCTCACTACCCATTTGAGAAGAAGCGATATTGGATCACAGAGCTTGAAGAGCATGCTGCTTCGGAGACAACGTTGTAGCTCTGCGATCGTGACTACCGAACGATATTCAGAAATCGCAACGTCCTTCTGCAAGACGTAAAAGATGATTACACACAACAATAAATTCGACGTAACCATACTCGGCGGCGGTCTCGCGGGACTGACGCTGGCTCGGCAATTGCTCATGCAGCGGCCGGACACACAGGTGGCAATCATCGACAAGCGGGAATTTCCCGTTGATGAAACGACCTGCAAAGTGGGCGAATCCACTGTGGAAATTGGGGCTCATTATTTTGGTGAGGTGCTTCAGCTGAAGAAGCATCTGACAGACGATCAGTTGCCGAAGTTTGGATTGCGGTTCTTTTTCCGAGATTCACATCAGTCACTTTCGGAAGCGACGGAAGTTGGCGGCAGCGAATTTTTCTCGGCACCCAGCTATCAGGTCGACCGCGGCCGGTTGGAGAATTTTCTGGCCGAAGAAAACACTCGCATGGGAGCCCGCGTTTTTGATGGAAGTAAAATTCGTTCTGTCGAACTGTCTTCCGAGCAATCGATTGACAGATTTCACGAAGTCGTCATTAAGGACGAAGCCGGGGAATCGAAACTTCGAACCCGCTGGGTCGTCGACGCAAGTGGCCGAGCCGCGTTTCTTAAACGCAAGCTTGGACTGTCCGAAGACATCGGCCATGACGTCCACGCAGTCTGGTTTCGGATCGACTCCAACATTCAGATCGACCAGTGGTCGGACGACGAAGAATGGAAATCGCTGATCGGCAAAGTTCCCCGCCGATGGCTGAGCACAAACCACCTCATGGGCGAAGGCTACTGGGTCTGGCTAATTCCGCTCGCGACTGGTTCTACAAGCATTGGCATTGTTGCCGATCCTCGCGTCCACCCACTGAACACTTACAACAGCTTTGACAAAGCGATGGCGTGGCTGGAAGAACACGAACCGGATTGCTTCGACAGCATCGCCCCCCATCGTGACGGAGTACAGGACTTTCTGGCGATGAAGAACCTCGCCAAAGGTTCGCGGCAGGTGTTTTCTGCAGATCGCTGGGCATTGGTCGGCGAAGCGGGAGTGTTCCTGGACCCATTCTATTCGCCAGGCAGTGACTTCATCGCCATCGGAAATACGATGGTCGCCAAGATGATTAGTGATGATCATGACGGAAGACCATTACAGCATGTGGCGCCAGCGCTGCAGAGCATTTTTCTGACGTTGTTTCAGAACAATCTGATCACATACCGTGACCAGTATCCGCTGTTCGGGAATCCTCGCATCATGGCACTGAAGTTCGTATGGGACTATGCCGTCTACTGGGGCTTTCCTGCGCTGTTGTTCTTCAATGATAAGTTAACGGATATCAGTTTCATTCAGTCGCAATCGAAGGGCATCGAAGACATTCGTGACATGAATCTCAGGATGCAGGACTTTTTTCGTGAATGGTATGAAGCCGATCCCGAGGTCAATGCGAACGCCGCATTCGTTGATCAAAACGAAGTCGAACTGATGACTCGCCTTAACGCAGAATTGCGCGAACGCCTGGATGATGCAGCGCTGCGAAAACGATTCGGCACGAATGTCGACATCATTCGGG
>CAYZYB010000349.1:0-5700 GCA_964481505.1 uncultured Planctomycetaceae bacterium
ACGTCATGAATCCGACTCCCATGCCCGTGAACGTTGTAACGCTTCAGCCCATCGGCCACGGCGCCGCGAAACTTCTTCAGACGACATCGCCGGTTCGAAGACACGATCCGTCTGCCACGCTTTGGCGATCTCACTGACATCGCTCCAGTAGCCGACAGCGACTCCTGCCAGGTACGCGGCTCCCAATGCAGTCGTTTCAATGATCTTGGGACGCACGACCGGAACCTGCAAAATGTCTGCCTGAAATTGCATCAACAGATCATTCGACGACGCTCCGCCGTCAACTCGCAGTTCCTGAATTGGAATTCCCGCATCCTGTCTCATGGCATCAAGAACATCAGCAACCTGATAAGCGATGCCTTCAAGTGCCGCGCGAGCCAGATGTGCTTTTGTTGTTCCGCGAGTGATGCCAACGATTGTTCCGCGAGCATAGGCATCCCAGTGCGGTGCTCCAAGTCCCGCAAATGCCGGCACCAGGTAAACTCCATCACTGTCCGGGACACTCGCAGCAAGTGCTTCCACTTCGGACGAAGATTCTATGATGCCAAGTCCGTCCCGCAGCCACTGAACGGCCGCTCCACCGATAAAAACGCTTCCTTCGAGTGCATATTCACGCTCATTTCCGATACTGCAGGCGACCGTGGTTAGTACCTTACACTTCGAAACCGTGGGTGTCTGCCCGATATTCATCAGCATGAAGCAGCCGGTGCCGTAAGTGTTCTTGGCCATACCGTGGCGAGTACAATTTTGTCCAAACAGCGCGGACTGCTGATCTCCGGCAGCACCGCCAAGTGTGATCGGTTTGCCAAACAGCTCAGCGTCCGTTTCGCCGTAAACGTGGCTTGATGACAGCACTTCGGGCAAAATGGAGCGAGGGATATTGAACAGCTCTAGTAGTTCGTCATCCCACGTGCATGATTCGATGTTCAGCAGCATCGTTCTTGATGCGTTGGTGACGTCCGTGGCATGAACGCGGCCGCCAGTCAGCTTCCAAAATAACCAGCTGTCGATCGTCCCGAAGGCTAGTTCACCACGCTCGGCGCGCTGCCGTACATCAGGTACGTTTTCGAGCAGCCAGTGAAGCTTCGTCGCACAAAAATAGGAGTCGATAAGTAACCCTGTTTTCTGTTGGACCATATCGGTGTGCCCCGCTTCAATCAGCGAATCACAGAACGATGCAGTCCGTCGATCCTGCCAAACAATGGCATGATGCACTGGTTCACCGGTTGCTCTGTCCCATAGCAGCGTCGTCTCCCGCTGATTGGTGATGCCAATTGCCGCGACATCGTCTGCCGAAAGTTGACACTGGGCCAGCACTTCGCGTGCGACGTCTAACTGTGACTGCCAGATTTCATTGGCATCGTGTTCCACCCAACCGGGCTGCGGATAATGCTGAGTGAATTCGCGCTGAGCCACTCCGAGAATCGAACCGGAATGATCGAACACAATCGCACGAGAACTTGTCGTCCCCTGATCGAATGCCAATACAACGCTCATGAACTGCACCAGAGAAAAAGATCAATGTTCGTTTCGTCTCAACTTGCTGCTGTTGTTCAAATTAACATTTGAGGTGCTCAAGAACAATCAATGGCAGAAGAGTGTTGCCTGAAGGGTGTGGTAGCAGATTATTCGATTTGAAATCGGTGGCCGGGGGTTGGACTGAGCCCGCAAAGGAACTCCCGGGGGGGTCGCTCGTGCCTCGTTCCAAGCCCGGACACCCTTTCCAGCTTCGCAACTTTCTGCGACTACCCCCTTGCCTGAACTTGCAGAGTTCAGGTTAGCCGCGGTGGAAGTCGCAGATGAAGTTCGGACGATGCGATGCAAGGCAGCGACAGTGGGCTTCACGGCCTATCGTTCCCCGGCCCCGTTTGAATCAGTGCTTCCGGCTGAATCAGATTGAAGTAATGTCCGTGGTCGGCCGTTAGAATAAGTGCTGTGTCGTCCCAGCCGCCGTTTTGTTCTATCCATTTGACGACGGACGCGAAGGTGTCGTCACCGCTGTGGACTGCGCCGATGGAGTTATCGATGTTGTTGGAGTGATTCGCCCAGTCGACGTCGCCGGATTCGATCATCAGCCACCACCGATCGGATTTGGAATCAAGAACGCTGACGGCAGCCATTGCCATGTCTTTAAGCGTTACATTCTCGTGCAGATCCGCTTCGCTGTATTTTTCCGCTTTTGCTGGCTTCGGAGTGCCAAAGCTGACCACCGGGTCGTAGTTTCCATCGGCGGTCTGAAACGGAAGATGCCCCAGGGCAACTCCAAAGAACCCAAACAACCGCTGGTCGGTTTTCTTCGCCTGTGCAACAGCGTTGTTGAGAACGTTTGTGCCGGCAACCCCACTGGTGCGTTGTGCAATTGCGTATTGTCCGTTGTTGTCAGCGTCAATCGTAGCGAGGTCTTCCGCAGTGATGTATCTGTTGCCGGAAACGTGGTTCTTTCCCTGTGCGGCATCCTTGTCTTTATCGATGCCCCAACCGCCCCCGATCAGCACGTCGACGCCCGGCAGCCCCGCGGGATTATAGACGGATGGAAGCCCGATGAGATCTCTTGTCAGATCCTGGTAGTCGTTGCGATTGACGTTGTTGGCGTAGGCCGCTGCCGGAGTCGCGTGGCTAATCGGAACGCTTGTCACGACGCCGACCGCAAAACCCTGTTCCTGTAGAGTCCTGGCGATTGGTACCACACCTGCCCCTGTCGCGTCGACGTTGATGGCCGAATTGTAAGTCTTGATGCCTGATGTCATTGACGTGGCTGACGCTGCAGAATCTGTATAGGCGTGCTTTGTCTTTTCACTTTTTCCAATGGGATACTGGTCGTCGGTAATCTTTGCCCAGGGAGCATCTCCACAAAGCGATGGGGCGTAGCCTCCGCGAACTTTGCCACCTGGGTTCTTGACGGTTTGTTTGTCGACATTCACCGAGGTGCCTTCGTTATGAGGGCTCGTGACAAAGTAGCCGAAGTCGGTGTTGGTGGCACGATAATCGAGAAACCTCAGGCCCTGCCCACGTCCTGTTTCGTAGGCCACCTTTCCCTGTTTCGCGATGGCTGCCGCTTGAGTTGTCTGCCAGTCCATTCCATCGAAGACGAAAAGGATGACACGCTTCTTTCCGGCCGACACGGCAGATTGCTGCAGGCAGTACAGGTCCGTCTGGTCAAAGTACTCGGCATGGGGATTCACCGTTTCATCGGGCAAATAGCCGTAGAGTTTCTTAATCGATGCTTTGTCGCGATACAGACTGTTCCTGCCGGAGACTGCCTTTAGGTCGATGCCAAACGTGTAAACCGGAATCAGGCGGTTACTGTGAGTCTTCCAGCTTGAATAAACGTCCGGCTTCGGTCCCCAATAGCCCCAATCAGACTGATTCGCCTTCACGGCATCGACCTGCAGCTTTGCGATCGGATCGACCGCCTGCCCGAAAACAAACCTGCCGCCTGTTAGCAGCAGCAGAGACGAGAACAGAACAATGCAGGATCTGAAAACAGAAGCGGAGAACATTTAGGGCTTTCGATCAGCAGGAAGTGTGTTGAAACGGCTGAGACAATGCGTGCAATGAACCATGCAGGATTTGTTCTAGCCTGACAGTTTTGCCTGAGCAAGTTGCAGGCTGACTCTGATGGCAATATTGATTTTTGTTCTGTTGTTCAATAGTCCGCCCCCGTCAGGCTGTTCAAAACCGATTCCTGCCATTGCCGCATTTGCTGCTGCAGGCGTTTTGCAAGAGAAGACTGTTCATCCAGCAGATTGCGTTTTTCTTCCGGATCAGATTTGAGGTCGAAGAGTTCAACCTTTCCCCCAGCGTTCTTCTTCGAGTCTCGCATGACCAGTTTCATGTCGCCGCTGATTATGGCACGCGGGCCGCGGTAGTCGGAAGTGTCGATCGTCGAGTACTTGAAATTCATGAAGTTGCGTGTGGGAATCCCTCGCATCAGTTTCACCAGCGGCGTCGTCCCTTCCTGCAACCGGGGATCAATGTATGGTTCTCCTTTGCTCCGATTGCCTTCGAAGCTCCAGAAGAAAAGCGGGTTGGAACGTTCTGTCATTGTCCCATCAATCAGGCGGGTGAGGTCGATGCCGTCGAGGGGGCGGTCTGGAAGCGGACGACCGACGATTGCACACAGTGTTGGCAATAAGTCGCTTGTGCTTGCTCGAATCTTCGTCTTCCGCGGAGCTGGAATCTTAGCGGGCCATTCGATAAGGCCTGGCACAAGGATCCCTCCATCGTAGACCTCGCCTTTTACGCCGCGGTGCGGTGTTACCAGCGAACCGTCCTGCGATGTTCCGTTGTCACCGCAGTAGAATAGAAGTGTGTTCCTGCGAAGCCCGGTGCGTCTGAGATGATTCCGTAGTGTACCGATCGCTCGGTCCATTGCCGTGATTTCGGCGTATCGCTCTCGCAATACGTCGCCTTGAATTCTGGTTGTTCGGCTGCCGGTTTCGTTGGACGTTAGTTTCACTTTTTTGACACTGTATTTCTGCGGCAGATCATCGTAGAGGGCAAGATCAGCGGGAAGTCCACTGTAGGGTTCGTGCGGCGAACCGAACCAAACGACGGAGAAGAACGGCTTCTCCGCCTTCTGAGTGCGATCGATAAAAGCGATCGTTTCTGCGATCAGGATTTCGGAACTTTCTCCAGCAAACACCTCCGGTGGTCCGCCGTTGCGAGAAAGCGATGGGTTGAGTTCGAAGAAGTTGTCGTGCGACACCCATTTATGAAATCCCATCGCGCCGGGATTGACCGGGGAAGTCTTTTTGACCGCGCCGAGATGCCATTTGCCAAAATGTGCACACTGGTATCCCGCGTCGCGCAGAACATGTGCCGACGTGATCTCTTCTGGCCGAAACGACCATCCCGGTGAAAAGGTTCCCATTCGATTTGGATGGCGGCCAGTCAGAAAACTTGCGCGAGTGGGTGAACAGGTGGGATGTCCGGCGTAGAAATTCTCCAGGCACAGCCCCGTGGCTGCCATTTCGTCCAGCACTGGTGTTTTAACATGCGGATGACCATTGTAGCCCGTTTCCTCCCATCCATGATCGTCGCCCATCAGCAGGACAATGTTCGGCTGTTCTGCCTCCAACGTGATTGGAAGGGCAACTGAAAACAGGCAAAGCAGAAAACGAAGAAAGTACTGTCGGTTCATCGAAATTCCTCCCCGTGTCGGCCGCACAACGCACTGACTAAAATGTCTGTACACTGAAAGCCGCCGCTCTTAGTGACATCGCCACATGTTAACTCTGCTACGAACGGAATTGAATGAAGCGGTGTGAATTGCACCTCTATGACACGCATGGCAGTGGTTTGAGCAACTGGCTATAAACGATTTTCCGGGACGCCATAAACAATGGAAACATCTCTGCCCCGGATAAGTGAGTCGCCGCCGAGAACGACGCGGTCACATCGGTAGGGTTGCAGGGGTTTTTGAGTGCGAATCTGTTGGTGGATAGATGTTTCCACAGGAATTTGTAGCCTGAGTGAGAACGGAGGATTAAGGTGGCTTCCCTCAGATCCACGTTCCAGGAACCAGCCCGCCATGAATCTCCGCGCCATCACGTGTTCAACTGTTTTTGCAGCTCTTTTGCTGTCGAGTTCGTTTCTGTCTGCTCAGGACATTGCCTCCGTTGTTTCCAAAGTGGATCCACAGCAGAAAAATGCTGCATCAAAAACGCGGAGGAAACCGGGCAAAGGGCCGGCTTATAC
>CAYZYB010000350.1:0-5691 GCA_964481505.1 uncultured Planctomycetaceae bacterium
GGACGGGTGTCAAAATCACAGCTGTATCGACACGATCTTCATCCGGTTCTTTGTCCGATTCTTTTTCGTGTTCGACGTACTCCAATGCAGCGACTTGCACATGTCCAAGAGTTGGTGAGCCTGGCTCTTGACCACTAATGAGTCGTGCGAATTCCGGGATCTCAATGTCCCCAGTCCAACTCCGGGCGACCCGTATGTTCCTGCCCACAGATTCAAGCAGTTTGGGGGCGCGGATCGCAAGCCAGCCTGTCGAGGTGCAGGTTCGAAGTTCTTCAAAGTTCGGTTCTGCCTCTGAATGCTGATGGACTGGGCCGCTATGGGCAACCATTGTCTTTGGTTCAGCCTCGGCGGTGAACTTGATGACACCGGCGGCAGAGGATGCAAATTTTTTCTCGATGGCGATTTTTGCGCGTTTGAGATCTGGCTGGGATCTCCAGATTGGGCTGTCCACTTGACGCGGAAGCGATTGAAACTGCACCGGAGACCTGATGGCGTCGTCGGTTGTAAACGAACCAGTCAGCACGTCAGGTTCAAAAATCGATTCCCGCGTCTGGAACGTCTCATGACGTGCTGCGACTACAATTTTGCAGCCAACGCGGTCTGCAATCCACAGAACGAAGCTCTTTGAGTCTCTTGGTTCAAATTTCAACCGGATCAAGGGTTCATCGGTAGCCTGACTCACATCGATTACGTTGTCAATGAAACTCTGAGCATGGTTAGGCTTCAGGTCATCCGCGAATGCGAGGATTAAGCGACTCGCCGTCCAGGGGGAAACGTCTGATCGGTAACGAGAGTCCGTCACAGACCAGCACCAGTCCGCGTCTTTCTTATCAATTTGTGTTCGATCAACGACCTGAAATTGTGGCAGACGAAGTACCACAACATCTGCCGTGTCTCCATCAGGGCGAGTCTGGGGATAGAAACGCGATGGCAAGGTAGCGGCTGCATGCAGTCCGGTGGGCTCAATCAAAAAGGCTTGAAGGTCTTTCGCGAATGGGACCATAGACACGAACTCTTCAGGCCAGTCATCAGCGCGGACGACAATTGATGCACGCTGAAGAACCATCTGTCGAATTTCTCCCGATGTGGGCTCGCCTGCAAGGTCCACGTCGACGTCAGCAACTGGAATCGTCACTGTGGATGAGGGCGTCCCACTGGCATCTGCATGTAACTCAAGGATCAGACGACATCCCGGATTTTTTAACTCCCATTGCTCGATTCGAAGCCCTTCGAGTGTGGTTGTCCCCGCCAACGGCTGCATCCGGAGCTTTTCACCGCTTGACGACGATTGCAGCCGGAGTTTTGCAAATGCCTGATCCGTTGCTCCGGCAAACGTAACTTCAGCAAGAGGGACGTGAATGAAAATTTCTTCTACAGGTGTCATGATGTTTCTCCCTCAGCACTGTGAAATCTGATTTCTGACTGAGCTCCGTGACGAGAGCCCAGCACGTAGATCATTTGTTTGACCAATGCCTCCGCCGCAGGAGGGCCGTGTGAGCTTGCAACCTCAAGTGCGTCCAAACACTTCTTTGCAGCGGGACGGGTAGGATCGAATTGAATCGTGACCTCAACATTTAGGGCACCGTTATTCTGCTGAATCAATTTTGGCGTGGCTGTCAGCCCCATCGCCTGAGTCTTGCATGTGAAGGCTTCCTTTTCCTTGTCGAACAGCAGTCTGGTGATTGGCAGTAGCAAGGGGTCTTGTTTTGGAGGCCATTTGCCTTGCAAATTTGGCGCATCCAAACGCAGGAATAGCTGTTGTTCCATGTCGAGATCGACAAGCGTTCCCCAATTGACAGGGACGTCTTCAACGGGCGGGGCTGGCACCGCAGGAGGTGCGGGAGGAGATGGAGCCGGCACTCCTGCCAAATTGAGTTTCGCCTCTGCGTCGACCCAGAGTGGTCGCAATTCGGGCGGCATGATGTGGCGGTTGATCGGCAGATCAAGGGTCACGATTAACTTAGCAAGAGCAGGATTAGAATCCTGAACGAATACGTTTGAAATGGGCGGGGAGATCCGGGGAATCTGATGATTCAATTTTGGAGCAGGCGAGTCATTCGATTCGGGTTCTGATGAGAACGATTGAACAAGCGGTGTCACCCACCCGGTTTTCACCGTTTTGCTGCGAGCACGGCCAGCACTGGCAGATGTATGCACTCGATATTCATAGTACGCTGGCATGTCTCGAAAAATGTAGCGATCAGCACCGAAGATACCCTGCTCCGTACCAGAGACGGGGGCCGCTACCAAAGGGTGGTCGAAACCTACGTCGGACACAGTTTGTTCTTGGTTTTCTTCAGCCGCCCAACTATTATACGCTTTCCAATCAACGGGCTTGTCGTCTTCCGAAAGCCCTAGGGCTCGTAGTAAATCCGCATTCTTCTTCGGTATTCGGCGCTGTGGCGAATGAACCTTCTGTCCGTCGAATTGAGTGTAAGCTTGATTGTCGATTGAGGCGTTTGCCGCGAACGACGCAGGGTGCCGCAGGATAATCACCTGAAAACCACTAGGCAGTGGTGTGGCGATAGCTTTGGGGTCTACTAAACGCCGACTACGATCTATATGAATTGGGGTAGCCAATGGGTCGAGCTCAGCTGCACTCGTCGGTTGCGGTGCTGATTGACCAATGGCGTTCAGAATCAAGTCGTATCGTCTAATTGGCTCAACGGCTATGCGGTATTCGTGAGCCCACCGATCTGGAATCTCCTTCTTCCATCGAATTTTGCCATCGCTTCGGATCGGAACCAATTGCGACGAATGCGGAGGGTTCGTGTGGGCCGTCACAAAATCCGTGCCAAGTTTCTCAACGCCGTCATCGACTTCCGAATCCTTCCGCGGATCTTCTCGAAACGACATCACCGATAGGAAACCGTCTCCTCGGTTGTGAACGGTACTGATACGTTTCTCCACGTCTGCCAGCCATTGGCCGAGCACCGGTAGCTCAGATACTGCCGCATCCGGAATTCGTTTTTCCCACTCAGTGTTAAGTTGTTGTTGCGAAACTGAGACCTTCGGGTCAGCATTGGGTTCCCGGTCCAAGGGACTATGGCCAAAAATATGCATCTCAAGCAGAAACTTCAAGCCAGCGAATACGCCGTTCTTCTGAATCGTCAATACATCAACAGCATCCTGCTTTAGTCCGAAATCGTGCTCGAATGGTGAGGCAACTGTTAAGCGATGTACGTTTAGAAGTGTTTCTCCGTCGTCCGCGAAAAACGTCGCGACGGCGACGTTTTTGGAACTCGAAACGCTCTTGTGACTCACCACTCTTTCTGCAGCAATCGCCTTGCCGGCAGCATCATAGAATGTGGCTTCACAACTGCGGCCGATTAACTCGGCTGAAAGCCAACCGTAGGGGTCTTGCTGCCAGTTGAGTTCTTCCTGCAACTGAACCAATCCTTCGCCTAACTCGGTCGCCGTCGGCGATAGATTTGATTCACGAATGCGGTCGACAAGCGGGCGGCGAAGTGTCAGACGGCAGAATGGTTTCGGCTCGTCGCTTTCGCCCGATGAAAACGACTGTAGGACCGACTGAATTAACGTGACCAGATCCTGATGCAGCCAAATCGGGCCGGCTGGCCATTCAATGTTGGCTGTCGACAGTTCGACATCGCCTCCGGGTCGCAGTAGTTGGTAGGGAAAGATTAACTGTGACTGAATTCCACGAAATTCAGACGGCTGTAGCGTGGAAGAAACAGGCTTCCAATTTGCGGTGAACTGCGGCGAAACATTCGATGGTTGTTGATTTGCTATGACAATGTCGTCGAGCGTCTCAGCGTTGCCGTCTCCTTCTAATACGAGCGGTTCTCCCTGCACATCAATTGACTGCGGAAGCGACCGGTAGAGACGGTCTGGCATAACACGCAGCCGCTGCTGATCAACACTACTATTCGTCAGATGCCCGTCCTCGTCGTAGTGGCGAAGATCGTACCGATCGAAATACGAAACGTCGTAGGCAACCACTGGATTGAACTTAAACTCGTCATCTGGCTGGTCAAATCCGCTGCGGCCAGAAAGATCGTGCTGCCACGCAACGTCAACTACGACAGCCTTCGATGTCCCAGTCGAATCGTCACCATACTCCACATCGCACTCAGGACGGTGTATACGTCGCGATTCTTCCGGCGGTGCTTTGATCGTCTCAATCGAATCGACACTGTTCCCGATGTGAGCATTCAACCGCCCATCTTCCTTCAAAAGGTCAGACAGTATCGTCTCGCTCTCTGCCGTTGTTTTGGTGAAATGCACGGCGTGTCGGCTTCGCGTCAATGGCGATCGCTGCAACGGCGTTGCTGCGCTTTGTGGGACTTCAACGCCAATATGGACTTCAACCGCCTGTCCGAATTGAACACCAACCTGTTGTTCGAGCTGATTCAGCGGGATGGTGGCTTTTAGTCCCAGGATCTGTTTGTTTTCTGGATCGTTTGGTTCACCTGCGGCAATAGTAACCCAAGCGTCCGTTGCAATCTTAAAACCTGTCGTTTCTGACCAGGGAATCGATTGTCCAACAGCTGGTTCCGCAAAGCGGATTTCCGGGCCTGAAGCCAGCCCCTGCTGCGCGTCGTGCCATTCCGCCTCCGGGGTGGGCGATACATCAAAGCCGTAGAACCCCACGGTTGAAGCTGGTACGGAGCGGAGTCGAATGCGAAGCCGACGCTTTAGCTCTTCAATATCCACTTGAGGCGGCGGGGCCGTTTGCTCGCCATCTGAATGCACGCCTGACTCTGCTGCACCATTATCCAGCGGTACCACGATGGTAACCTGCTGAAGTAGTTCCTCTGCGCGGCTCCTTACCTCATGAATCGCCAGCGGCTGAGCAACCGATGGCAGTGGTTCAACGTATCGACGAATCACAGTGATTCCGGCAGACGCCAAAACTCTGTCGGGAGCCCATGCTTCGATTTCGTAGTCGATGATCGCCCCCGGCTCCAGGTCTTTGACACGTTCGTCCATCCATTGATATTGTGGACGAATAAGCCCACCTTTGCTGTCGTTTGCTTCGAGCCATGCGGGATACAGCGTCCGTTCTATGACCTCATCACGAGTGTTGGATTGATTAACTCTACGAACCACGAGCTTTTCGAGTTCTTCATACCCAGAGACGCATGGGCTGGAAACATCTTCCGTTTCAGCCTCTGGTCCAAAATCCCAGGCAAGACAGATCCGATCTTTGTCCTGAAAGATATCTCCCATGACGAGATCGTATTCCGGCTTGACATCGCCCCCTACAGCTTTGAGAGTTTGCGGTTTACCCTCGACACGCAGACTGTCGAGATCGATTAGTTCTGTGATCGGGTCGTTTGTTGCGGCGAGTTTTAAATCGACATCAAACTCCAGGACCAGGCGTAGTGCTGGAGCCAGAACTGGGTCGAAAGGTTCCGGTGCCTCTGGATCGGTGACGATGGAAGACTCCTCCGGTGGCGCCGGTGTCACCCATCTCTCGTCAGCTTTTGCCAAAGGATGTCTCGCGAATTCCAAAAGTTCGCTGAGCATTAGCCCTGCAGAAAGGTGCGGCTTACCAGGGATGTCTTCGAAAACTTCCAGCTCACCTTGATCGTTCGGCTCAACGATTAATTCCGTACTCTTATCGGAGGCATTGCAACTGAACGACCAGACAAGACGATCACTCCCGGGGTCATGCAGCCGCGACACTTCATCAACACTCGTGATCAGCGAGGTGAGTAACTTCCG
>CAYZYB010000351.1:0-5679 GCA_964481505.1 uncultured Planctomycetaceae bacterium
CCCGAACTCCCCGTACTAATCGTTGGCGAAACTCCAGGTTTCGCCAAAGCAGGAGGTGTCGCTGAGTTTCTGCTCGTGGGCAGCGGTATTCGCTTCGACCTCAACCTGAAGACCGCTAACAAACGGCAACTGAGGCTGGATGCAAAACTCCTGAAGGCCGCGAATTCGATCGTTGATCAGCCGCCGAGTGGCTCAATCACACAGAATTGAAGAGTGCGTTTAGCCGCATTCAGCCCTGGAGCAGCTCTCTTCAGATAAACAAACATCGACGCAAAAAGACTGACTTTCAGAGTCAGCAAAGTCAGAGGTAGAACGAACTTAATATGCATTCGATTCGAAACATGCGCGTCCTGAGTGGGGTTAGAAACTCGTCAATTCGCTTCAAGCTTGTGGCGATGATGACGACGTCCTGTCTGGTTGGAGTCATCTTGTGCTGCGGCGGTTTTGTGCTGAATGACTTGCGGACTCTGCATAATGCAAAGGCGCGCCAGGTGACTTCACAGGCGGAAATGCTGGCGTTCAACAGTTCGGCTGTGATCCTGTTTTCACAACATGAAGCCGCTGAAGAATTGCTTTCCGCATACAGCGCTGAACCGACTGTAGAAAATGCCATTCTGTATTCCGCCGACGGTCAGGTCATCGCAGCGTACGGCCAATCGCCAGCAAGCAAGATGACGCCAGTACAAAGTCTCCAAAGCAAAACATGGCTCGACGAAGACGGACACATTTGCCACGTTGAACCAGTCAGTGACGCCGGCGAGCTCATCGGATCGCTTTACGTTACTACCAACATGACTGACGTTGAACAGCAGATTCATGACTATTTCATTATTGCCGGAGTCATGACGGCAGTGGCTGTGCTTGTGTCGACATTGCTGGCGATGGCCATTCAGGGATTCATTTCTCGCCCGATTGTGCATCTTGCGGGCGTTGCCACGCGCATCCGGCAAAAGGAAGACTACTCCGTTCGAGTAAACCTAAAACGCAGCGACGAAATGGGATCGCTGATCATGGCTTTCAATGCGATGTTGTCACAGGTGGAACATTCGAAAAACGAATTGCGAGAAGCCAATGATCAGTTGGAAGATCGAGTTGCCGAAAGGACGGCTCAATTGCAGCAGGAAATTGTGCAAAGAGAGAAGACGAGCCTTCAGCTTGTCGCGGCAAAGGAACAGGCAGAGAAGGCGAACGTCGCGAAGAGTATGTTTCTTGCAAACATGAGCCACGAAATTCGAACTCCGATGAACGCTATCCTTGGATTCACCGACCTACTGGTCCGCGACGGTGAGGAAGCGTCTCCGGAAGATCGTGCGGACTACCTAAAGACGATTCAAACGAGTGGCCAGCATCTCCTGGGGTTAATCAATGACATTCTGGACCTGTCAAAAGTCGAAGCGGACAAGATGGAGCTGAACATTTCTGAAGAATCTCCTCACCAGATTATTTCAGAAACAATGTCAGTCATGCGCGTCCGAGCGATTCAGAAAGGGCTCTCACTGGACCACACGTGGAATGGTCCGATGCCGAGACACATCGACACGGACGGAGCCCGGCTGCGGCAACTGCTCTTGAATCTGGTTGGTAACGCGATCAAATTCACGACTGATGGCGGTGTCCGGGTTTCAGTGACTTTGATCGATCTTCAACACAATCCGAAACTGCAGATTGACGTCATCGATACAGGAATGGGAATCCCGGAACACAAATTGTCGGAGATCTTCCAGCCGTTCTCACAGGCCGATGTCAGCACAACGCGGGAGTTTGGTGGCACTGGACTCGGACTGACGATCAGTCGCAGAATCGCCGAAGCGATGGGGGGAACACTTGAAGCCGAGAGCCAGCCTGGTCGCGGAAGTACCTTCACGGTGGTCGTTCCGGTTGGCGAACTTGACAGCGAAAGTCTTGTCTCGACTCCACCGCGAGGTGACATCGTGCCTTCTCCGGAACCGGCGTTCACGGCAGCGGAAACAACTTCGATAGACAACACCTCGATACTGCTGGTTGAAGACGGCCAGACAAATCGACGGATGATTAATTTGCTGTTAAAGAGATACGGCGTCAACGTAACGGACGCCGAGAACGGGCAGATTGGCGTTTACCTGGCGACCAGTAGAGACTTCGATCTCATCCTGATGGATATGCAAATGCCGGTTAAAGACGGCTATACAGCTACGTCTGAGTTGAGGGAAAAAGGCGTAACAACGCCCATCCTTGCCCTGACAGCGCACGCGATGTCAGGCGATCGCGAAAAATGCCTAAATGCCGGCTGTGACGGGTATCTCACGAAACCCATCAACGAAAAACAACTCGTCGGAAGCCTTTCGCAATTTCTCGCCAATTCAACCCTCAAATCGAATGCGGCACCAACTCCCGAGGTCGTTCAACCGGAGACCTCCTGTAAACCAATCGTTTCCGCTCTGCCTGGGGACGATGCTGCATACCGTGAGATCATAGAGGACTTCCGGATCGAGCTGACGGCAAGGTTGGTCGAAATGAACGCCTGCTGCGACCGTAATGATTTCGAGGGCCTTGCGAAGCTCGCACATTGGCTCAAAGGCACAGCTGGGACGGCGGGCTTTGATCACTTTACGATTCCCGCCATCAGACTCGAACGCTACGCACGTGCGGGAACGGCATCTTCGTCACGAGAGGCACTGAATATCGTTGTCGGCCTTGCGCAGTTGATTCAGCTACCGGACGAACTCACGGCCAACCCCACTGCAAACGAGTCAATAGGCCCATGATCGCGAAACCCAGCCCATAACGCGGCCGACGGTCACCCCGATCAGGAAAGATGGTCTGTGTTAAGTTGAGCAACTGTCAGTGTTTTCGCTGCCCGCGGTGCCAGTGTCTCGCACATTTGCTGCGGTTGGCTAAAATACACAGATCATCCACAGTTCCGATCGTGCTCCACCGTGTCAACCGCCACCATCACAACCCACATTCCGGAACTCCGGCGAGCGATCCGGCAAGCGCGGAATGATGCATTCCTTGTCGAACCGCGGGTTGTTCGTAGAGTCATTCGAGAACTCCACAACTTCGCGCGGCTGTCCACACGCATTCCCCACACAGAGGTTCTCGTCGTTGACGCGGACGATATTCGCTCTCTCACCCATCCCGACGAACTGGGTCTCGAACATTTCGACGCATTGCCTGCGCGGTCGATTCTGATCGCGCAGCCGGAAGAGCACGAGATCGAGCAGCAGTCGCTTTCACAGCTGCTGCAGATGATGTGGATGAGGCTGTTTCACGGTTGCATTGACATCGATCTCCAGCAAAAAGTCGCAGCCGGAACTCTCTCGCGTGCAGCAGTACACGAATTCATCGACGAACTCGGTCAGGTGGAATTCGACGAAGCACATGCCGTACTTAAAACAGAACTCCGCCTCGTCGATGTAGAGTCTCACGTCGAAGCTTTCTGTGAATTCTGCGCCATGTATTATCAGATGGCGCTGTTTGCTCCGGACCTACTGCCGATCTGGTTTCCGTCGTTCTCCAATTCGCCCGACGTGCTGCAGATCATCGGCAGGCAGGTTGACGGCAATCAGTTATTTGACGACTCAAAGCTGGAAGGCGCGCCCACGCCCGACCTGACGTCCGGAGCTGCCAACGATGAAGACGCCGTCGCCACCGAGCGTGAAAGCTGGACGGATGGCATCACGTGGAAGCCGTCTGCACGTAGACACAGTCGGCTCCTGCGAGCTCATGATCGCTGGCTGGAACGTGGCAACACAGTCGCCGCCGCGGTTCTGGCCATGCGAGCATCCGCCGCTGCGACGACCGACGACGAACGCCTGGCCGCTCGAGAGTTGGCTGACCTGGACGTTCAAATTCTTGCCAATCGGCTGCGAGAAGCACTGAAGTTCGACGAAGCAGACCTCACAGACTGGAAGTTGTCGCTTGGCGAACTACTCACCAACTCTGTCATCGGCTTCTGGAACTCCGACAAGCGTCTGCTGTACGACCTGCAGAAGGTGTGCCTTGATCACGAACGCACCATTTACAAAGTTGATCTCGTCAAGTGGATTGTGTCGCGTGGAAAACGTCCGCTGCGGCGACCACTGACTAATATTCGCGAAGTGATGATGGCCAAGCATCTTGGCCATTGCGCAGCCCGATTGGTGTCTGTGCGTCTATCGGGGGCAGCCCGCCAGCGTCTGTCACGGTTGCTCCACGAAGCAGCCGACCTTGCTGAAGAACAGATGCGCACACGGATGCGTTCCACCCTGCGACAGACCATTCTGGAGGTCGGGCTTAACCCGCAGAGCGTTCCGGAGCAAGTGGCGTGCGACAAAATGGTGGAGGAGTCTCTGGACTGCATCACAGAACGCGGTTATCTGACAATGGGATACCTGCGTGATGCGATTAGCCGCAATGACCTGAAGCTCCCCGACCTCACAGACCCCAAAGACCTGATCCGAGGCGACCACCTTCTGCGCACAGACGACCGGCTGGACGTAAGTCTCGATGGCGTTTATCGCCGTGGAGAATTCTATCTACGTTGGTTGCAGGTGGTTAGTTCGTTGGCTTTCGGAACACCAACCGGGCGTTTCTTCACGCTGTTCATGGCGATTCCCTTCGGAGGAGCGGTTGTTATTGTTGTCGGGCTCGAGCATCTCCTGGATGTCATCAGCCGCCCACCGAAAGAGTCTGAAGATGGCGGCAGTGAGCTCGCAAAAAACGCTGCCACGGAAACGAACGTCCCGGCATCACAGAATGAAGACGCCCCGCAAACAGACGCCGCCGACGTAACGACAGCCCAGACGTTCGCTGAAGTCGAGGACCTTCCAGCTCCGGATGAAGCAACGGACACCGCAACGGAGAATATTGCTGAAGCAATAGAATTGGCCGACGCTTCGACGGAATCCAACGAAGCCGCCACCGGCGTTCTGCAACTCACAGCCACAACACTGGACGAGCAAACGACGGTTGAAGAATCCACAGAGGCAGTGATACAGGCACCTTCGCCGCTACGACCGACGTATACGTTCATGCGTCATCATACGATTGAACTGACTCTGGTCATTGGCATTTTGCTAATGGCTTTGATTCATCTGCCAAATTTCCGCAGTGCATTTCTGCTGTTCACCGGACAATTGTGGAAAGTGATTCGCACCGTCATCTACGACTTCCCCGTGGCGATGCTGAAGCTTCCGATCCTGCAAAAGTTCTGGCGTGCTCGCTGGTTTCTGTGGTTCCGGCGCCACGTCACAACACCGTTCTTCGTTGTGGCTGCTCTCGCCTGGCTTTCGTCGATCGTTTTTCGGACAAAATTCGATTGGCTGGTCGTCGCATTAATCAGCTTCTGTCTGAGCGCGATTGTGAACTCACGACTTGGGCGAGACGCAGAAGAGCTCACTGCCGAATGGCTCGCGAATGCATGGTACGATCTGCGTTCACGATTCCTGATGGCATTGCTTGACTGGGTCATCGACTTCTTTAAGTGGCTGCTGAACATTGTCGAACGGTTCATCTATGCCGTCGACGAATGGCTGAGATTTCACAGCGGCGAGACCTGGCTGTCTGTCGTCGTGAAAGCAGTGCTCGGGTTCTTCTGGTCCTTCATTTCGTTTCTGCTTCGTATCTATGTGAATTTATTGATCGAACCCACCCTGCATCCGGTCAAACACTTTCCGGTTGTTACGGTCGCCCACAAAATTTTTCTCCCGGTGATTCTGG
>CAYZYB010000352.1:0-5651 GCA_964481505.1 uncultured Planctomycetaceae bacterium
GGCTTTGATAGCGGTGGAGGGACTCGAACCCCCGGCACGCGGATTATGATTCCGCTGCTCTAACCAACTGAGCTACACCGCCGCATACTCTTCATGACGTCATGAACTTTCCGATCACTCGTGATCGGCAGGTCAGATTTTCCGAACCGATAGTGCTGCATCGGGTGTGGAAAGTCGAGGAGTTTAGCAAAATGTGCTTGTGACTCAACTTCGACGTTCTGCAGATGCAAAAATTCGCCACAGCCGTCTGAATGTCTTACCAAATTCGTGGGTTGAATGCCGGGAGGTTCGGCAAAACCCGAATTCTCGGCACCACAGTCCTGTGCCACCTAAGTGAGTTCTATTTTCTGCTGAAACTGCCGATCGCATTGGCCTGGCGGCACCAAAGTGTTCGATTGTGGTGGGGACGGATTCGAAATTCTACCTACTTGTCATTCTGCAGGAGCATGGACGTTGCCGGTAGACGACTCTTTGCCGGACGGAACCCGCAATGCGTAAATCAATGCGAAAACATATCTCAGCGCTCATCATTCTTCTTTCTCTGGCGACATTCCTCGGTTGTGCGGCCGGGCCCTCCCGGAATCAACACGGCGCCCGATCAACGGTACAGCAACAACATCAGCCATTGGCTCCCGCGCGAACCGCGCTTTCACCGCCACCAGTGCCGCCAGCGTATTAGGTCGGATTTTCGGTCTCGGATCGATATAGGTACACGTCCGTGCCGCTCAGCAGCGAACCTGCTGAGACGAACGGACATAAGGAGCTCGGCGCAAGAAAAAAGCCCGGTGCGTAAACACCGGGCTTTGAGTTTCAAGCTTATCCGCAAGTGTGGCTAGCTATCCGCTTCCGGCTTCTTGGAACCCGGTGCCCTAAAGCCAGCGGCTTCCGCAGCTTCGGTCGTCTTGAACCACACTTCTGCAACAGTCGCTTCGTAGTAGCGACTCTCTGTCGTGTGGTACAACATCGAATCCGCGTTCCCTTTGATGACGAACTCAGGACTCGGTGCAGCGCCACCTTCGAGGGGCTTTGCCGAACCTTCACCAAACGGTGAGTCGTCTTCAGGATTGCTAATTCCATCGCCATCGGAGTCGATATTCTGTTCCAGAATGTTCGGCTCGTCTTCTTCAGTTTCTGAGGTGGCTTCAGCCTCAGCGGCGGGTTCAGTTGTCGCTTCGGCAGGTTTCTCTTCTGCTGCTGCACCGCCACCCATTGAGAACAGTGGGCCAGCACTGCCGCCCATTCCGCCCTTCAGGTCTTCGGCTTTGCCAGGACCACCAGCGGCTCCTCCGGCGGCTGCACCACCAGCTCCGCCACCCGCTGCTTCAGCAGCTGCGGCTTCTTCACGAATCTCTTCGTCCGACCGCATGCTCAGGCCAATCTTACGATCAGCGGTATCAACACGCAGAATACGGACGTCGATCTGATCGCCGACATTGACCATGCTTTCCGGGTGTTCGATCTTTTGATCGGACAGTTCCGAAACATGCAGCAGGCCTTCGAGTTCGTCTTCGAGTTCAACAAAGACACCGAAGTTGGTGATCTTTGTGACCTTGCCACTGACGCTGCTGCCGGGGCTGTACTTTTCCGGAATGGTGGTTTCCCATGGGTCCAGATCCAGCTGTTTCAGACCGAGAGCAATTCGGCGTCGGTCCTGATCGACAGACAGAATTTCGCATTCCAGGTCGTCGCCCTTTTTGAGCATCTCGTTGGAGTGTGAGATCTTTCGCGTCCAGGACATATCGCTGATGTGCAGCAGGCCGTCGACGCCTTCTTCGAGTTCGATAAACGCACCGTAATTGGTGAGGTTGCGAACGGTTCCTTTGACCTTGGCACCCAGCGGGTATTTTTCCAGCACATTGTCCCAGGGGTTGGCCTGAGTCTGCTTCATGCCGAGAGAAATTTCCTGCTTGTCTTCGTTGATGCCGAGGACCATCACTTCGACTTCGTCACCAATGGCAACCAGTTCGCTTGGATGATTCACTCGTCGCGTCCACGACATTTCGCTGATGTGAACCAGACCTTCGATGCCGTCTTCCAGCTTCACGAATGCACCGTAAGACAGCACGTTGACGACTTCGCCCTGAATGCGAGAATCGACCGGGTACTTCTCGGAAATATTTTCCCAGGGGCTCTTGGTCTTTTGTTTTAGGCCCAGAGCGATCTTTTCTTTTTCGTAATCGATGTTGAGGATCATCACTTCGATCTTCTCATCGATCTTCACCATCTCAGTCGGATGGTTGATTCTGCCCCACGACATATCGGTGATGTGCAGCAGGCCATCGATACCGCCGAGGTCCACGAATGCTCCAAAGTCCGCGATGTTCTTGACGGTACCTTCGCGGGTGTCGCCGATCTGCAGGTGTTCGAGCAGTTCTTTCTTTTCTTTCTCGCGAGCTTCTTCGATGAGGCGTCGGCGAGAAACGACGATGTTCTTGCGAGCTTCGTCGATCTTCAGGATCATGCACTCGATTTCGTTGCCGATGTAGTCGGCAATGTCCGAAGGTCGACGCACGTCCACCTGGCTGGCAGGCAGGAATACATTGACACCGTTCTTGATGACGTTTTCGTCGGCATCGACTTCGCGACCGATTTGAACCAGCAGGCCACCTTTGATTTTGCGAACAACCGGCCCCTTGACAACGTCGCCTTCGGCGTGTGTCTTGATGATGTCTTCCCAATCGCGTACTCGACGCGCCTTCTTCATGGAAAGAACGATCAGGCCGATCGAGTCTTCGAATTCTTCCAGCAAAACTTCGATGGTTTCGCCAGGCACAGGAAGTACTTCGCCCTCTTCCCATTCTTCGCGTTGAATAACGCCTTCGCTTTTGTATCCGATGTCGACGATCACTTCTTCGTCGTCGACTCGCACGACAGTTCCGTTCAGGATGTCGTTGATGTCATATGTCTTCGCTTCTTTCTGGATTTCTTCGTCCAGATCAATCCCGCCGCTCAGAATTGCTTCGAGCTCTGCGTCGTCAATATCGAATTCGCGAAGAAGGTGACGGTCTACCATAGTTAAGTGCCTGAGACTGGCCGAGCTGTCAGCACAATGCTGGAACGCGACCGATAAAAAGAGGATATTCGACAGCCCCGAACAGAACATTCTGGTCAGATAGAAAAGTGGCGTTTTCGAATCGAGCCGCGGATGATATCGAAACACTTCCCCTACGTCCAGAAGCGGAATTGCAGACTTTGGCAGGAGTTTCCGATTTGTTCTGTGGTGGGAAATATCGCTCGACTCATCTGCGGAGTGCGCCGATCACGACATTCTTTTGGGGATTGTGACCACGCGACTCGCCCGAATTTGTCGAATTCCGGTTGGCTGATCTCCGATCGTTCTCTGACGGCCGCTTCAATAAGTGGCGGTTTTCCAGCTTTTTTGCAACACCGATTTAGGTTGGTGCCTCAGGTTTTGGCAGGTTGGGGGATCTACTGGTGGAGCGGGCCGTTTGCGGCCCGTCGATCCAATGTTGAGTCAGCCACTGCGTTTTGTTCGCGAAAACAGACCGGCGGTTATCGCCAGAAATTGTCCAGTATCAGGGAATTCGCTAAAAAACGCGGGCTTTCAGTGATGCCGGGACAGCAATCGGCTGGGAATGCCGATGCTGTAGAAACTGGGAAGATCACGTCGGCGTTGCCGGTTTTGGCAATTTTTGGCGTCGAGACCTGAGCTGCCGTAAAGCGTGGTGAGGGCAAAGTTTGTGGCTTAACTGTTTGCAATCCAAGCCGAAGACGTTATCTTTCCGGCTCATCGCACGCTGATGTTGCGCGCGGCATTCGAGTCTGATTCAAACTTTGCGAAGTGTACCTTGGAGATTCTTTGTGGTTAAGTTGCGTCTGCGGGATAACGAAAACGTCAATGATGCGGTCAAGAGATTCCGCAAACTGGTAGAGCATGCAGGTATCAAGCGCGAAATGCGCAAGCGAGAGTACTACGAAAAGCCCAGCGATGAAGCTCGACGAGATCGACGACGCGCTGCGATGAGAATTCGAAGCTCTCAACGAACACCAAACATCGGTGGCTAGAGTTTCGCCGACACATTGAGTGTTAGCTTAACCGAATCGACGACAGGATTTCTAAACGAACGCGTATTTCGCCGCGTTCGTTTTTGTATGCGCGAGTCGTAGAGTAGGTCGACTGTCGCCTGGTGACGCAAGCCGATCTGGTCGCGCCGAGGCCAGCCCCTGGGGTTTCGCTCGTGCCTCGCTCCAACTCCGGCCACCCTTTCCAGATTCGCAACTTTCTGCGACTACACCCCATCGAGGTTTAGTCTCTGCAGATCACTTTGCGTGACCCAAAGGAAGCGTTATCGTCTGAGTGCTCGCTCTGCGTTTCCTATCATCAGCACTCTTTCCCTGGCGTCGCCCATGAGTACTAAGCTATCCGCCAACGCCCTGTTTGTCTGTCTCGTTTTCGTTGCCTTCACAACGACAAAGGTAACGGCACAAACGCGGCCGACGCAACAAGTGCCGAGCGGTGTTGTGTTGCGAACTGAAAAGGCAAGCCCGGGATACACTTTGATTGCACCGTTCGGCGGCCAGCAGACTTTTCTAATTGATTTAGATGGTAAGGTCGTGCATTCCTGGGAATCGACGAGAAAGCCCAGTCAGGCAGCGTACCTGCTGGACGACGGCGGTCTTCTGCGTACGGTGAAAATTCCCAACGCGACTTTCAACGTCAAAGGAGGCCCCGCAGGCGGAATTCAGAAGTTCAACTGGGATGGAGAACTCATCTGGGAGTATTTCATCTCTAATGAACACATGTTGTCACACCATGACGTCGAGCCGCTTCCGAACGGAAATGTTCTGGTCGTTGCGTGGGAAGTGAAGACACGTGACGAAGCGATTGCGGCGGGACGTGATCCGGAGAAGACAGCGGTGAATGGTGTCTGGCCCGAAGTGGTTCTGGAGGTTCAACCGACTGGAAAAAAGGACGGCAAGATTGTCTGGGAGTGGCATTTATGGGATCACCTCGTGCAATCCTTTGATGCTTCAAAGAAGAACTTTGGACAGCCGGCCGAACACCGGGAACTGATCGATTTGAATTTCGTTGAGCGTCCGGTTGCCGACTGGATTCATATGAATTCCATTGACTACAACGCGGAACTGGATCAGATCCTGTTGTGTGGTCGAACGTTCGACGAGATCTGGGTGATTGATCACAGCACAACGACGGATCAGGCTTCCGGACATGCCGGCGGACACAGCAACAGAGGCGGTGACTATTGTACCGGTGGGGCAATCCGTTCGCTTACTTTGCCGGCAGTCCTTTGGATCAGGTGCTGTTTGGGCAGCACGATCCGCACTGGATTCCTGATGGGCTTCCGGGTGCGGGCAACATCATGATTTTCAATAACGGAAGCGACAGGGATGAACGCGCGTTTTCTACGGTTGACCAACTTCAGCCACCTGTACAAAGTGACGGCAGCTACCGAATCGAGAATGGCAAACCCTTTGGCCCGGAAAAGTTAGCCTGGAGGTACAAGGATGGAAATCGACTGTATTCGCAACGTGTCTCTGGAGCGCAACGTCTTCCCAACGGCAACACGTTGATCTGTTCGGGAGAGACCGGGCATGTCTTTGAAGTCACTCCGAAAGGGGAAGTCGTTTGGGACTTCCACAACCCTCTCGGCCAAACGGCACCATCAACC
>CAYZYB010000353.1:0-5649 GCA_964481505.1 uncultured Planctomycetaceae bacterium
ACCTGGTATTCCTGGTGTTACCGTGCAGCTCACGGGGGACACCAATGGTGATTCCATTGTGGACGTGACGCTGAACACAACAACGAACGCATTTGGAGCTTACGAATTCGTAAATCTGCAACCTGGGTCGTATACCACCACTGTGACGCCGCCGCCCGGGAGTGTGCAAACATTTGATGCAGATGGTGTCGCCACACCGAACAATTCGAGCGCCACGCTCACTGCCGGCCAGAACCTGCGCACCCAGGACTTCGGTTACCGGGGCAGTGGCTTGATAGGTGATTTTGTCTGGCAGGATGCGGACGGTGATGGTATTTTGAGTGTTGGCGAAAACGGTATCGCTGGCGTGACCGTGCAGTTAAGTGGTGATCTGAATGGAGACGCGATTCCCGACATTGCGCTCACCACAACCACGTCGTCAGCGGGGCTCTATGAATTCCCCAACCTGCTGCCAGGGGTGTATACCGTCACAGCAGCTCAACCGGCAGGCACCACGCAGACATTCGACGGCGATGGTCTGACGACACCGAACGTGTCGACCGTCACTCTTGCGGCTGGTGGCGTAGATCGCAATCAGGACTTCGGGTACCGCAATAATTCCGTCGTCGGGACAGGGTTGATTGGTGATGTTGTTTGGGACGACATAAACGGCAATGGCGTCATCGATACCGGCGAGCCCGGGCATGCCGGGGTCGCTGTTCGATTGACCGGAGATACCAACGGTGATTCTGTCATCGATGTCACAATCAACACGGTAACCAACAGTGCCGGCGTTTATGAATTTCCGAATCTGTTAGCCGGACCGTATACGATCACAGTGACACCGCCGACTGGGACGGTACAAACCTTTGATGCCGACGGGATCTCCACCGCAAATTCCTCCACAGTTTTGTTGGCCGCTGGTGCAGTCAACCGTGCTCAGGACTTCGGCTATCAGGCTCCTGTACCCACTGGAGTGATCGGCGATCGGATTTGGTTCGACGCGGATTTGGATGGAGTTCAGGACGTCGGCGAACCAGGTGTGCCGGGTGTGACTGTGCAACTTAACGCCGATCTGGACGGTGACTCGGTGATCGATGTCGCGTTGAGTACAACGACTAGTGCATCCGGGTTGTATGAATTTCCGAATCTGGCTCCCGGAAATTACACCGTAACAGTTACTCCACCTGCCGGCTCTGTGCCAACCTTTGATTCTGACGGGACGGCGACTGCGAATACTTCTACCGTGACGCTGGCTACCGGAGCGACTGTTCGCACTCAGGACTTTGGCTACGCAGGGACAGCCACCATCGGCGATCTCATTTTTACTGACACTGACAACAGCAGCTCATTCACAACCGGAGACACTGCGATCTCTGGCGTCGGCGTTATACTGGAATTTGACATCAATGGAGACGCAGTCGCTGATTACACGACTCGAGCAACAACAGGAAACGATGGTTTGTATTCGTTTTCGAACCTGTTGCCTGGGACGTATTCGATCGCCGTCGACGCGACGACACTGACCGGGTCCACATTGCCGGTTGTCGATCCGGATGGAGTCAACGATGGCGTGACGTCGGTGACGTTGACCGCGGGAGCGACGAGCCTTACTCATGATTTCGGTTACGGACCGAATGTCGTGACGCCTGACAGTGTTGATTTGATCGTTTCGAAGGATAACAACAGTCCACAGGATCTTGCGCCGATTGGTGGTGCTGTGCGATACACTGTGACGGTGCGAAATGACGGGCCTGCCACTGCAACAAACGCCGTTTTGACTGACATTCTTCCCGCACAGTTTACGGGGGCAACATGGACAGCGACCGGCACGTCGGGAACTGTTTTTGCGGCAACCGGTACTGGCAATCTTGCGGAAACGATTTCTATTCCGGCGGGAGGCAACATCACTTATGCGGTTGTGGCGCAGCTTAACGATACGTTTCAGGGGACGGTCACCAATACGGCGACTGTGACGACCACGCAGACCGACATCAATCTCACCAACAACACCGATACGGATTCAACAAGTGTCACCCCACTGACGGTGACTGTCGAAAGTCCGCTGGTTCCCGGGCAGCCTTTCCGAATTGGCGCTCGGGGGATGTCGCACGTCGCTTTGATTCCGTTTATCGTTGGCACGCAGCTCGGTCCCGGTGTTATCAACGGTGTGCCCGTTGATATCGCGGATCCTGTCGTGTTTATGGTTGGGTTTGTCTGCGTCGACGACCGCATTGTCGGTGTGTATGACGTGCCTGAAAATCTGGCTGGTCAGACTTTGTACTTTCAGACGTATGAAGCTTCGCCAACGCCGCGGCTCAGTAACGTGGTCCAGGGGGTTGTGGGGGCTCCACAGGTCGTGGCGACGCAGTCAGCGGTTTCGGCGGGTGTCGCAGAAGGGGCAACGTCAGAATTGTTGGAGCTTGTTTTAAGTGAAGCTCCGGAAAACGAGGTTGTCGTTGAAGTGACCAATCAGTCTCCCGACCGTCTTTCCGTCGATGCTCGCACAGTGACATTCACGCCTGAAAATTGGGACACGCCACAGACAGTGCAACTGCAGGCGGTAGATGATGGGATTGTCAACGATTCCGATTCTGCAACGCTGCAGATTAGCGTGAAGTCCGGCAGTGACGTACGGTTTGTTGATGGCTTTGATCAATTGGTCAGGGTGACGGTTGTTGATAACGATGTGCTGCAAAGTCCGACGTTGTCCGACAGTTACACGAAGACGCAGGAACTCCAGCCTTCGATCAGCTGGGATGCTGTCGCTGGTGCTGCTTCATACGATGTTTGGTTAAGTTCGACTTCGGATGTGCAAAATCCGATCGTCAGTACAACGGTTGAAGGCACATCGTTTGTTCCGGAATCGCCGCTGGGTATTGGGAAATTTGTTGTTTGGGTCCGAGCGCGGAACGCCGAAGGCGAAGTGTCGGAGTGGAGTTCCAGAAGTCGCATTGACGTGGCCATTTCTCCTGCCATCGCCGAGATTGCAGATGGCAGCGCGCTGCGACCGGAAATCCGCTGGTCACCAGTTCCAGGTGCTGCCAGCTACGAAGTCTGGATCAACAATGCCACGACGGGTGAGAAACGCGTGATTCACGAAACCGGCGTGGCCAACACGTCGTTGACTCCTGCACAGGATCTGGGTTTCGGCGTGCATGCTGTGTGGGTGCGAGCTATCAATGAACACGGGCAGTCTGGTGACTGGTCGGTCGTTGAGACGTTTAGCGTGGGCGTTGAGCTGTTAACTCCGCAGGCAAGCACGTTCAGTGATGACATCGAATTCACATGGTCCGAAGTATCCGGTGCAGTCAGTTTCGAAATCTATATTCGTGTTGGCAAAGACGTGATTCGTCAAAGTGGATTGACGACGGCGTCGTTCATTCCATCAGAACGATTGCCTGCAGGGACACACCGTTGGTGGGTCCGTGGATTTGCGGCCAACGGCAAAGCAGGGCGGTGGTCAGCTGCTGGCGAAGTTTCGACCGGCGGCCGACCGACGGTGCTCGCTCCGGTTGTAAATGGGACCGCTTCCATCACTCCTCGAATTATCTGGGGAGAAGTTGAAGGAGCTGCCAGCTACGAGGTTTATGTGAGTTTGATCAAAGCGACAGATGATTCTGCGTCGCCACTGCCACGGTTGGAGTTCCGAGCAAGTGGAATCAGAGGAACCGACTATTTACATGACGCAACATTCAGCCATGCCAACGCAACGTATCGCGTATGGGTTCGCGCAGTCAGTGGTTCTGGTCAGCGCAGCGTGTGGAGTGCTCCGGTGACCTTCAAAGTTGCGGCCGCGGAAGCAGCGGGCTTTGAGGATGACGACATTCAGCTGGCTGCGTTATTCGCCGAGTCCGCAGTGACCGGTTGGGCAGCGTAGGTTTTCGATGAAACGTGGCATCAAAGCTGATCTACGCAGCTTTGCGTTTCTTCGTCTGCTTCGTTGTTTTTGACGTCGATTTCGATGCTGATTTCGCCGGTGATTTTCGTGAGCGAGATGTTGTCGCCGAACTGGTTTTTTTCGCTGCCGTCTTTCTTGTTCGCGGCTTCGACTTTGCCTTTGTTGCTGATGCGGGTGACGCCGGTTCTTCTGCGGTTGGTATGGGTTGCGGAAGTCGGCGCTGACTGATTTGTTCCATCAGATGGCGATTGTCGACCGTGTCTGTGTCCGGGATTTCACGAATTTGTACGCCGTGATCGAACATTTTCATGGCCAGTGCAGACAGCTGATGTCGCAGTTGACCGGCGATTTCCTGAGTGACTTCGCCGCTGGCCAGACGTTCTTCGATCTTTTGACACGGTGCAAGATTTGTGACGATGACGCGGTTTAGGTCTTTGATATGCGGGGTGTCCTGGTTCCGGATTCGAATCCATACGTCGACGAGTAGCTTCTTCAGGTCCAGGATGATCGTGGCGTCGCCGGAAAAATCGAAGCGGAATCCCGACTCACTACTCATGTGGAGAACTCTCAGCGGCTCAGGTTCTTCCAGGCCGTGAATGCGACACATCGTGCTGTAAATTTCGGACGCCGATTGCAGGACAGCTTCCATCCGTTCGATCGTCGGTGCTCCGGCACCGGTCGATGAATGTACGTCGAGTGTCAGGACGTCGTCGTAATCCGTCAGACGCAGCACGGAAGTCGGCACGACAAGCTGCTGGAGTGGTCCCACGCAGCTGACCAGAATTCGCATGCGTTCTGAAAACATGTCGAGGTTGTCGAAGATCTCTTTGGCGGTGTCTGCCTGAGTTTCATCGTCTTCGTTCGTCGCAAGAATTCTCAGGAATGTAGAGACTACCGATTGCCACCAATCGACGTCGTAGATCAGTGACAGGCCGAATGCATCAAGAAGTGCGGTGGCTTCCGTGTGCTCTTCGATTTCCTTCACACGCGTGTTCAGGTGAATACCGCGTGTGTAAGTGTCTTCGATCCGCGTCATGATGGCCGAACGCCCGGAGTCCAGGTATTCTCGATAGCCTGTCCGGAAATAGTCGAGTGCATCGTCCATTTCCTGAGCGTACAGCCATTTGATTGTTTTGATGAATGTTGCGGTTTGCATGTGATCTGTTCCTGAATGACCGCTCTGACAAGCCGAGCAGGTTTGTGCCCGATTTTGCAGCGGCAATCGAAATCAATCGAGAGCCTGTGCCTTCGGTTCGCCTGCTAGAGATTCTCTTCCGTTCGTACCATTAACTCGATCAGCCGTTCTGCAACAACGGCTGGTGCTGCATCGGGGAAATTCAGCAGCACGACTTCCTTGGCGTACAGTTTTCCGATGTAGCGACGGTGTTTGGCAGAAGACGTGTTGCTGTCTGCGAAGTCCTGATGAGCCGAATTGATGACGATCTGGTTGAGGTGTTTGTCGTAGTGAGAACGCTGCTGCGAATTCGATTGCGGCGCCAGTTGGTACGTCGGCAAGCCCTTCCGGCGATTGGACGTCGTGGAAGCTCCGGATTCGATGTACCGAACCTGCACTGTTTCGCTGGATGTTCGTTTGCCCTGAGTGGCGATGACTTTGACGACGACGATTCCCCGTTCATTGGAACATATCTGACAGCGGTTACCGTCCGGCATGAGTTGCCCATCGCCTTCAACGATTTGCCATTCGAAATTAACGTCCTGCAAAATCGGAAAAGAGTCATCATCAACGGCGCGAGCCTTCAACATGCAGG
>CAYZYB010000354.1:0-5645 GCA_964481505.1 uncultured Planctomycetaceae bacterium
ATCTACAACAACCTGATGTTAGGCAGCGGCCTGAAACTGCGTGAAGGTTTTCGTCGCCGCGCTTGGAACAACATCGCCGTTCAAGGTGGTCTGCATCCGCATGTCTGGTATGACCGAAGCGGCGATGAGGTGTATCACAACATTTTCATGGTGCCGCACAAACCGGCTCGTATGAGCCGTCCGTATACTGATCAGGTGCGAGTCGACAGGAACTTTTTTGGTGCGGACAAATCAACTGTGATGTCGAAGTCGGCCAAACTAGGTTGGGACAAAAATTCGGCGTTTGGGGATCCGATGTTTGTTGACGCGGCCAAGGGGGACTTTCGCGTCAAAGAAGATTCTCCCGCGTTGGCAATCGGTTTCAAAAATTTTCCGATGGATCAGTTTGGAGTCAAGAAACCTGCACTGAAAGCGATCGCGAGAACGCCAGAAGTGACCTTCAATCCTCATTCAGCGGCCCCCGGTAACCCGTCTGTTGCGAAAACGAAGCCGATGAAACGAATATGGCTCGGCTCTGACTTGAACGATTTAGGCGGTGACGATTTTTCAGCCTTTGGAGTCAGCAAGGATGATGGCGGTGTCGTTTTACGAACTGTTGCGCCGAACTCCATTGCTGCAAAGGCGGGGATCAGAACAAACGATCTGATCCAGGCGGTCAACGGGAAGAAAGTTTCCAACATAGCACAGTTGTTCAGGACGCTGACGAAAGAAAAGTTCACCTCAGTGCAACTGAAGGTCGTTCGAAACCAGGAATCGATCGAAATCTCGGTTGAGCTACCGTCTGTCGTGATCGTTGAAACGACCTCTGCCCCGAATGAATTCGTGACGCTGTCAGTTTCGACCGCATCGAAGAAAAAAGTAATTGCGAATCAGAAAACCAGCAATGATCCGCTGAGTACTTTGACGGACGGTAAATTGGAAGCAGGCTTTGGCCCGGTGTTTAGAAACGGGATCCACAGCGGATCTTACCGGATGGACCTCGGAAGCGTGCAGCCCGTCAACGCGATCACAAGCTGGTCGTTTAACCAGGGGGGCGTTCGCGGAAACCAGCGGCTGACGATCTACGGAAGTAACTCGGCCACCGACCCTGGCTGGACTCTAAGTACGTTCACGCAACTCGGAACGATCGACACGTCGGGAATGAAACAGTCCGACTTCACCGGAGCATCTCTACGCACTCCTTCCGGGAAGCCGCTTGGAGACTTTCGCTGGATCGTGTGGTCCGTTTCACCAGTGACGTCCACCGGCGGAGGAGAGAACACGGCGTTCCAGGAGTTTTCTGTTGAACTCACCGTTCAATGACCTGCATCAACAGGTTTGGGCGTCTGCAGACGGTGTCCGAATGATTAGAGGTTAACAGTGCCCCGATCTATGCCGTCGGTTGTCCGGTGGTGTCGGCATTCGCGAGCGTCGTTTACTTGCCGATGCAGAAGTTGCTGAAGATGTGGTCGAGGATATCATCGGTGTAGACCTCGCCGAGAATCGTACCGATCTCGTGCAGCGTAGCTCGAAGTTCGATGGCGGTTATTTCATCGCCCAGCTGTTGTTCGGCCGCTGCGATCGCCGAATCAATGGCTGACCGCGATCGTTGCAGGCTGTCACGGCAGCGAGCGGCCGTTGTTGACAGCAACTCTGATCGCGACGTCTTGTCATCAGATAGGCGGCGGACAATCTCCGTCATGAGTTCATTCACACCGCTGCCGGTTTCACCACTGACCCTGAGGCCTGGCGTTGCGCCGTTCATCGCCAGGTCTCCGCGGGTGCTGACATCGATAACTAGGCCCTGTTGTTGTGACAGAGCGGTTCGCAGTTTTGTGTTGCGTTGCTGGTCGCCAGCCGGTAAGTCGGCGGCCGTACACCACAACACAAGATCGCAGCTGTCGACCTGTTCCGCTCTAAGGTCCTGAGCTCGCTGCATGATGAGATCAGAGGCGGCCTCCCAGCCAGCGGTGTCGATGAGTTCGAGGTCGAATCCACCAAGCTGGATGACATTCACCAGGTAGTCACGCGTTGTGCCGGCCAGCGGCGAAACGATCGCTTTCGCGCTACCGATGAGGCGGTTGAACAGCGTGCTCTTTCCCGCATTGGGAAGCCCCGCAAGAACAACTCGCCGCTTGTGCCCGGACGGCAGTCGTGTATCAGAATCTGCGGCCAGGGTTTCCAGCGTGTGTTGACAGCTTCGCAGACGCGAACAGATCTGTTCGCTGGAAATAAATTCGATGTCCTCTTCGACAAAATCCAGCCCAGCTTCGAGGTCACCCAACAGAGACAGGATTTCGTTACGAACGCTGGCGAGTTTTGAAGTGATGCCGCCGCCCAATTGTGTGAGCGCCGTTTGTAGTTCTTCGTGATCCGCGGCATCGATCACTCCCAGCACCGCTTCTGCCTGAACCAGATCGATCCGCCCCGCCAGGAAGGCTCGCATTGTGAATTCACCGCGATTGGCGCTGCGAACACCGTTGTCAAACAACTGCTCCAGCAAAGCATCCAGTAACGGCGGTGAACCAATCGTGTGCAGTTCCGCCATCGGCTGGCCGGTGTAACTGCGAGTGTTGGGCCAGAGCATCAGCGCAGTGGGCAAAGGAATACCGATCGTTGGCAACGTCACGTGTCCGTCGATTCGAACGGGCCGACGCGAAGATTGCCAACCGCCGCCCGAAGAGTCTCCCTCCGTCGACACAAATACGGACTGCAGTGCGTCGACAACCGCATCGCCGCTGATTCGAATGATGCCCCGCTCCGCAGGGCTCGGCGGAGACGCCAGTGCGGCAATGGTATCGTGAAGTTCAAGGGACATAAGCACTCGCCCAGGAATAAACCCACATGACAGTGACATCCGTGAGCGTAAAGCAGACTCGCTTCTTAGGTCGCGACGTGCGAAAACGAATAGCCGACTGCCTTGTTGTCGTTCAGCTATCGGCCCTTCTTCTTGTTTTTGCCTTTGCCCTTATTGTTCTTCTTGTTGCTGCCTTTGTCCTTTGGCTTGTCGGGAGTCTTCCCTGCATTCTTTTGAGCCTCTTCGGCCTGTTTCTGAGCTTCTTCCACCGCTGCCATCAGCTTGCCAAAGAAGCCTTTCCTGGCCTTTGGTTCGACTTCGCCGGAAGCGGTCGGTTCCTTGACAACCACAGCGGGTAGCTCTGCAAGCTTGTCTGATCCCAACAGCTTGCGTTCGCAGATGCCCCACAGGCTGGAGCAGATGAAGTACACACACAGTCCCGCTGGAACGTGCCAGAACATGACTCCCATGAAGATGGCCATGAAGTTCATCATCTTCTGAGTCATCGCAGTTTGTTCGTCCGTTGGAGGCGGCATGAACATTTTCTGCTGCAACAGAAACAGCACGACGGAAATACATGGAAGTAAGCTGAAGTCAGCCCCCAGAAACGGCAGTCGCGGCATGCTGGCAAGTGCATCAGGTGCCGCAAGATTGTCGATCCAAAGGAACCTTGAAAGTCGCAGGTCGATGGCAGAGTTCAGGCACGTCCACATGCCAATGAAGACCGGCATCTGCACTAATGCAGGAAGACAGCCGCCCAGCGGATTTACCCCGTGCTTGCTCCACAGCTCCATTTGAGCTCGCGCAAATTTCTCCTTGTCTTCACCATGCTTTTCTTTGAGCTCTGCAATTTTGGGAGCGAGTGCCTTCTGCTTACTGGCCATGATGGCCTGCTTTTTCGAAATCGGAAACATGCAGCCTCGGACCAAAACGGTCAGGCAGATAATCGCGAATGCGTACGGCATCCCCATGCGGTAGAACTTGTCCAGAATCCAGTGCAGACCGCGAGCGACCAATCCGAACCAGCCGTAATCCAGCACCTGCTTCGCTTTCAGCGGGTCCAGCAATTCCGCACGTTTGGGACCGACAAAGAACGCAAATTTATGAGTCACCGAATCACCAGCCCCAGCACCAGCAGGAGCGAGAGTCAAAAGCGTCGACTGCATTCGAAAACTAAAGTCGCTCTTGGCGATGTCCGCACGGTTTTGCTGAATCATCACTGGATAAGTGCGTTCGATCAGCTTATTGGCCATGCGTTCTTCCTGCGGACGATCGTCTAAAGGAGCAACCAGTGCGGCAAAGAACTGCACGTCGACTCCGGCATATCGAAATGCCCCGGTCCACGCGTCTTTTTGCTTCAGCATCTCGCGAACCTGAGCTTCCGTCATCGTCTCACCACGTGCCTGACCGTCCGTCAGGTGAGTCGTGTACAGTTTGTCGATCGCTTTGCCGCCGAGCGTTACGGGGTCGTCTTCGTCATCGAATTCGATTTTGATGTCCCGATACTTGCGAGTGTGTTCGTCGTTCTCCAGGACGATTCCGACAGGCCCCTGCAATTCGTATTTGACCGAACGGCTCTTCTTCGAAAGATTGCTAACCGTAATTTCCATCTGAATGGTAAATCCGGCAGGCGTGTCCAGAAACGCTTCATGCAGTTCTTCCGGCGACCCGTCGATGCGTTTCACGGAATACGTTTTCGTAACCTTCAACGCATGATCCGGCGATTCGAATGAAAACACCGCATGATCAACATCTGCTTCTTCGATCTCCCATGAGATCGTTTCGAGAGACAGGTCATGCTTCCGCAGCTGTTGATCGATTTCCGCGACAGCCGTCGTAAATGTTTTGTCTTCGGTAGAATTGTTTCCGACGACCGTCAGCTGTTCATCTCTATCTTTTAGTTCTTTGAACTTTGGATCGGTCAGCTGAACCGAATCAATAGCAGCTCCAATCGACGTCAGGTGAGCGACAACAAAGTAGCCACTCGCAGGATCGAGAGAACCAAGCGTCACTTGCCTGTTGGGATGAACGGCAGGCGTGTCGTCGACAACAACCTTCTCTTCGCCGCTTTCGCCGTCAGCGTCACCATCATCGTCGGCATCGCCAGCTTCTGCCGTGTCATCCCTGGCGTTGAGTTCTCCTGAATCCCCGCCCCCAATTCCAAGCGGCGCATCAGCCACTCGTGGCGGTGGTGGTGGAAACAACATTGGCTGAATGAACCCGTTGTACAGGAACATAAAACCAAAGAAGAAAACCAGAAACGAAACGAAGCGACGATTATCCATGAGCGACTCTTGCGAGCATCTTTCGCAATAGGAACAGTTGGTGCAAATGCCTGATGGGAATCGAGCGACGTCGGCAAAAAAACGACGGCGTCATTAGGATCGCCCGGCTGGCGTTTTGAGTTATTCGCCGGCAGCGGCAAAATCCTGGCCACGAACGACGGGGACGAAGAATACCGCCCGTGATGGGACCGTTGAATGGCAAGCTGCCTTGTTCCGTCGATTGGGACAGGTTTTCCAACGGAAAACGCCTTGGATCGCCGTTTCATCCGGAACAAATCGCGCAGATTGCCATTTGTCAGCCGTTATCGACTCCGTCGAGGGTTCTGATGCATAATTCTGGCACGCCAATCTACGAAGGCTGGATTCGGCCTTTGTCATCGACATGTACAGATCGGTACACCGATGTAACCTTGCAGTTGCGGCGATTCTCAACTCCACACGCGAGGCTGCCCGTTCAACCGGACAGGCAGCGCCGGATCGACACCGCAGGCTTTGCGATGAAGTCCTCGGTGCAGTATGGTGGGATGCCCATGGTGATCCAATACAGCCTCCCTCCAGCGAACCACACGATGCCCATACAAGTC
>CAYZYB010000355.1:0-5643 GCA_964481505.1 uncultured Planctomycetaceae bacterium
GATCTGGGCAAACCTCGGCCCGGAAAGCTACCTGGCGTTCGTCCACACTCCGCTGCATCACATGGGAAACCTGTTCAGCCATGGTCCTCATGTCGGTGCGGCAGACCATGGTGGGTGGGAACATTACCTCACGCTGCCGTTTGTCGTGAACGATTTGTTTATGGCGCTGTTCTTTGGCATTGCGGCGAAAGAAATCACAGAAGCCTGTCTGCCCAACGGAGCATTGAATCCTGTTTCGAAGGCCATCAACCCGCTGTTTGGAACGATTGGCGGGGTCGTTGGTCCCATCGGAATGTTCCTTGGGCTCAACGCCGTCTTTGGCCAGACCGCATGGAGAAATGGTTGGGGAGTACCCACCGCGACAGATATTGCGCTCGCCTGGTTGGTGATTCGCTTTCTGTTCGGAGCTCGCCATCCGGCTGTGAGCTTCCTGTTGCTGCTTGCAGTCGCCGACGACGCCATCGGACTGGGGATCATTGCTATTGGCTATCCAAATCCAGAGCACCCGACGCAATGGGTTAACCTGCTGTGGTGCGTCCCCGGAATGGCCATCGCCTGGGGACTTCGCCGTGCCAACGTCATGAGTTGGGTACCGTACATCGTCATCGGTGGAACACTCTGCTGGTGGGGACTCTACAGTGCTCATCTACACCCGGCACTGGCTCTTGTGTTTGTTGTGCCGTTTTTACCCGGACCGAAGCTCGACCTTGGCCTTTACATCGATGACGAAGAGCACGCAGCCGGACACGGTGGAAGCCCGCTTGAAAACTTCGAGCACAGTCTGAAGTCTATTGTCGACTTTGGACTGTTCTTCTTTGCACTCGTGAATGCCGGCGTATCGTTTGGCGAAATCAACGGATTAAGTTGGATCATTGTCGCCGCGCTGATTCTTGGCAAAGTGGTCGGCATCGTCAGCTTTTCGAGCGTCGCCATTAAGCTGGGCTTTCCGCTTCCGAAAGGTATGTCCTTCGGGCATCTCGTGGTCACCAGCTGCGTAGCCGGTCTGGGGTTAACGGTTGCCTTGTTCGTTTGCGGACAGGCCTTCGTCGATCCGTCGCTGCGTGCTGCGGCGAAGATGGGAGCTGTATTCTCCGTATCAGCCGCTGTCGTTGCCTTTGCTATGAAAGTCGTGCTGCGAGTGTCTAATCAGGACGCCGCGACCGTTCCGGAAAATGAGGCGTCCAAAATCAGCCCGGAAGGTGCCACACTGGATTCGCTGGACGCTGCACAGACAGCTGTTGACGAAGCCCTCGCCGTGACGCGAAATTCCGAAACGGCGAAAACCTGAAAGACGAGCGAAACGCTGGCAGAGATCGTCTCAGTACAGTAGAACGGGTTGAAGAGTTACTCCGTTCGCCTGTCGCATTTCGAACTGCCGCTATGTACCGTGCCCCGGCCATTCTCGCTCTATGTGCTCTGTGCTCCTACAACACGACGGCTCAAGCTGCAACTGCTGCCTCAGCCGACGTAATCATCTACGGAGGCACCAGCGCAGCCGTGATTGCGGCTGTCCAGGTTCGCCGAATGGGCAAGTCGGTCATCATTGTTTCGCCTGACAAGCATCTGGGCGGGCTGACATCAGGCGGACTTGGCTGGACGGATTCCGGCAACAAAGCCGCCGTCGGAGGACTCAGCCGCGAATTCTATCAACGCGTTTGGAAACACTATCAGGCGGCGGATGCCTGGAAGTTTGAGGACCAAAAAAAGTTCGGCAATCGGAATCAGGGAAGGCCGGACACTACCGGTGGTCCTGGTACCATGTGGGTCTTCGAACCGAAGGTCGCCGAGAAGATCTTCGAAGACTACATTCGCGAATACGACATCACAGTTGTCCGCGATGAATGGCTCGACCGATCCGCCGACGGCGTCAAGATGCTGGCTGGCAGGATAGCGTCTTTCCGGACTTTGAATGGTAACACCTATCAGGGACGCATGTTTGTCGACGCCACCTACGAAGGCGACCTGCTGGCCGCTGCCGGTGTCAGCTATCATGTTGGTAGAGAAGCAAATTCTGTTTACGACGAAAAATGGAATGGCATCCAGGTTGGCGTTCTGCATCACAGCCACTGGTTTAAAAAACCGACAGATCCCTACGTAAAGCCTGGCGACCCAGCCAGTGGAGTGCTCCCTGGCATTAGCACGGACCCGCCAGGAAATAAGGGAGACGGCGACAAACGGATTCAAGCCTATTGCTTCAGAATGTGCCTTACGAATGTTGCGGAAAACCGTATTCCGTTTCCTCGGCCGACCGGGTACGACGCTGAACAGTACGCACTCCTGCTACGCGTGCTTGATGGTGGCTGGCGAGAAATGTTCCGTAAGTTTGACGCTATGCCGAACCACAAAACAGACACCAACAATCACGGCCCGTTCAGTACCGATAACATTGGCAAAAATTACGAGTATCCCGAAGGTTCTTACGAACTGCGGAAGGAAATCATCCGCCAACACGAAGTCTACCAGAAAGGTTACATGTATTTTCTGGCCAACGATCCTCGCGTTCCTGCCGACATTCGCGCCAGAGTTTCAGAATGGGGATTACCAAAGGACGAATTTGTCGACAACGACGGTTGGTCTCATCAGATCTACGTTCGAGAAGCCCGGCGAATGGTGGGTGACTACGTCATGACAGAACATGACTGCCTTGACACAAAAGAAACGCCGAAGTCCGTTGGCATGGGGTCGTACACACTCGACTCCCACAACGTTCAACGCTACATCACTCCGGAAGGCACCGTTCAGAACGAAGGCGACATCGGCGTCAAAGCGCCGCGCCCCTACGAAATCTCATTCGGTTCAATTTTGCCAAAACGCAACGAATGCAGGAATCTGCTGGTTCCAGTCTGTGTTTCGTCCAGCCATATCGCCTTTGGTTCGATTCGAATGGAACCCGTGTTCATGATTCTGGGGCAGTCCGCGGCCACCGCCGCATGCATGGCGATCGATCAAAATGTTGCCCCGCACGACCTCAACTATGACAATTTAAAAGAACGCCTCATCACCGACAAGCAGGTGTTGGAATTCGATATCGAAGCCACCTACCTGAATTCTTCGAAGAAACTGCCCGGCATCGTTGTTGATGATCGCAGCGCGAAATTTTTCGGCCAGTGGCAAACATCGTCGGCCAATGCACCATTCGTCGATGCGGGCTATCACCACAATGGAAACAGGAACACACCGTTGGCGACAGCGACGTTCGAAGCAGAATTGAAACCCGGACGGTACGAAGTTCGTCTGGCCTACCCGCCGAACAGTAATCGAGCGTCCAACGCGCCGGTGACAGTTGTCAGCTCAAGCGGTAGCAGCAAACAGCTGATCAATCAAAAGCGAAAGCCGACTGGTGATGATAATTTCCTAAGTCTTGGGACATTCGATTTCGACGAAAAGGGAGTTGTTGTCGTCGGCAACGAAGACGCCGATGGCTACGTCGTTGTTGATGCCGTCCAGTTTCTGCCGACGAAGTAGTTGCATGCGACGCCTACTGCAAATCCCATTGCTGCTGCTGGCGATGCTGCTGGTTGGAGCTGTCGGGCTACACTTACTGACGGCGCAACCGCTGCTGGTTTGCTTTTATCAGGCTTTCATTCTGCTGGCGACGGTTGGTTCACAGGAACCCGAGCCGCTTACAAATGCGACGATGGTATTTGTTATCGTCTACCTGGCTTGTGGGCTGGGAGTTTTCGCGTACAGCGCTTTTCAGTTTGGACAAATACTGGTTAACGCGAATCTACAGGCCGTTTGGGAGCGAAGAAGAATGGAAAAGGCAATCAGCAAGCTCAACAATCACTTCATCATTTGCGGCTACGGTCGAATGGGGCAGGAACTTGCGACCTATCTGCACGATCGTAGCCGCACATTCGTGATCATTGATCAGGATGAAGAACTGTTTACGCCGGAAATGCGACAATCCGGCTGGCTGTTTCTTACCGGCGATGCCACTCAGGACGAAGTGCTTCATCAAGCCGGCATCCAGAAGGCTCGCGCCCTGACAACCGTTCTTCCGACGGACGCTGACAACCTGTATGTTGTTCTTTCCGCTCGCCTGCTATCGGCCGACCTGCAGATTGTTGCTCGTGCCGGGGATGATCGAGCGAACCAGAAAATGGTGCAGGCTGGAGCCACCCGCGTCATCAATCCGCTGTCGTCCGGAGCTATCCGTATGGCACGCTTCATGCTTTCGCCAAGCATCGAAAACTTTGTTGAGGTCGCGGAAAGCGAAGGCGTGGACTGGGAAATTGCAGACGTCAACGTGCCCGATAACTCGCCCCTCTTAAATCAACAACTCCGCAACACATCTTTGCGAGAATCCGGCATCATGCTGTTGGGTGTGCGCCGCGAAAGTGGCGAAAAGTTCTTTCCGCCACCCGGCGACCTGATCATCCAGGCTGGAGACAATCTGTTCGCTTTCGGAAATTCCGATGATCTCGGACGACTGACAGCGTTGGTTGAAAGCCAAATCCCGACGTAAACCACAGAAAATACGTTGATGCGTTTCATCGCGTTGTCGTGAAAGAGACTTCTGTTGCCCAAAAACCGTTGGTCAGCATGAACTTCCATGTGAAATTCCCGAAAACTGAACCTCGATAAATCGGCGTTGTCGTTGTATAATCAGGCGGTAGGGCGCAATGCTGCGTTCTTCCACCTGATTCGGGGGCGATCGGATTTGACTGGGTCATCGTCGATCAGGGTTGCGTGTCGTGGTTGATCAGTTGGCCACGTAAAAAGCTGATCAAACAATAACTGCAAACCAGCAGTACTCTTTGGCTGCCTAGAGATAGGCGTCACTGAACAAGGAATCCCCGTCTGAGGAGTCCGAAGTTCAGTTGCAAATTCAGACTGGCGCTTGCCCATTGATCGCTACGGCAAGAGCGAGACAAGTTGTGATCTAGCGACGGAAGGTCTTGTTCGGGGAATCTCGTCGTCGCGAATTCAATCAACGAACTACACACGTAGATGCTCTGGTTAAGAGTCCACAGGACGCGGGTTCGATTCCCGCCGCCTCCACTGTGTCACTTCGCGACGCTGAGTGACAATCTGAGACAAAACCCCTGTTACCGCAGGGGTTTTCGTCATTCTGGACATCATCCTCCGTGCCATCTGACGACATGCTTTGCCCCTCTGTGCCGCACGAAATGCAGCGCATATGCAGCGCCTCTTCAGATTCCCTCGGCTGCGGGTTAGGAATTGCGGAGACAGCTCGTGCCTGATCCTGAATTCCAACGTGAGTGTACTTCATCGTCATTCGCACGTCTGTATGGCGAGCCAACTCTCTTGCTTCGGTAATCGACGTCCCGCTTCGGAACAGTTCCGTGATGTGCGTGTGCCGACCTGCAGCGTGGAAATCAGCAATACCTTCTGCCGTCTGGTACGGAATCCCAACCCGTTCCAAATCCTTCTTCACCATCAGCCACGTTCGACGTTTGGCGAGCTTCGGAAAGAGATATTCATCAGGTGCCACCCCGGATAACCAGTTTCGGAGTTCCTTAGCCAGATCCGGATGCAGCGGCAGTACGTCCTTGCGCCGGTGTTTGGAACAGGCAGCTTCAACTGTCCGCGTTGGCGGAACCGCATCTAACGCGAAGCTTTGAGGTGTCAGAGTCGCAATTTCCTTACGCCTCAGGCCAGTCATGAACGACAGTAGGT
>CAYZYB010000356.1:0-5636 GCA_964481505.1 uncultured Planctomycetaceae bacterium
TAGTAATATTTCTGTTGCAGGTGCGACTTGTTTAATGTCGCGCCACACGTACTCTAATGAAGTTGACGCACTAGCCGTTGTCGAAGCCAGAAAGCGAAAGCAGGCGGGACGGAAATTGAAGGCAAATACCCTTTATTTTCTTTCCACGGCTTTAGACTCGTGATTATCACTTAATTGAGTAAGAGTGAGAGTTGAGATGAAATCGAGCGTGTTTGTGTTCTTGGTTAGCTTCATTGCGATATGCGGTCAGACAGTCGCACAGGATTCCGGCAGGGACGATAAAGCCGCTTCGGAAGCGGTGGAAGAAAAGAAGCCAGGGCCAAATGAGATTCCTGCGAATACAAGGAAGCGGTTCAGAGAGTTGAGGGTTGTAGGCAGCTTAATTCGCAATGGCGGAGCCACGATTACCATCGGCCAGTGGCCGCGAGTGAAGCAAATCGACGCGGTATACAACGGTGCGATGACTGAGGTTAAGAACAGGCTTCAATCCATTCTGACTGATGAACAAAAGGCAAGGCGACAAAACGCGGAAGACGCAAACCGTGCTGCAGGGCGGACCGGAAAAGCTGCATCGACTTATGTGTTCGACCAAATCGCGTACACAGAGGAACAGCTCACAACGAAACGGACTCTGGAAAAGCGGCAATCCCAAATGAAGCTGGATATGATCCGGCTACTCCTGCGTGTTCTTCGTGATGATCAACTTAGGCCATTTTCAAATAACTCTTGGTTTAAGACTCCGCTCTCTGCGGAGTTTCTCAAGAACATAGCTCTGGACGAATTTCAAAGGCAGGCCGTGCGTTCCCTCGACGAACGCGTGCGACATATCGGGCGTCAGTTTTATTTGATGGAATCACAGATTCTATCGCCCGAACAGCGAGCTGCTGGCAGAGCGGCTCGCAAGCAAGCAGTAGCCGACGGGGTTGAGAAAACGATTCACATTGAATATGCAGCGCAAAACCGTACGGAATCTCAGAAAAATCAATTCAGGGACATCACCTGGCTCAAGAAATGGCTAAAACGCCACGTGTACCAGCAGCTGGGGATGATCCTGACACCGGATCAATGGAATCGAATTACAGTACCGCCAGAGATGCCCAGAAACGTTTATCACGGTGGCATTGTGATTGATGTTCCTTCAATTGGTAAAATCAAGCTTACTGTCGATCAGGTAGATGCCATCAGCGCGGCTTCCGAGTGGTACAACGCTTTCAATAAAGAACTGGATAGACAGCGTTATGCGCCGCCCGAAGAATTGAATGCAACTAACGCTGCCACTTGGGATGATCTATATTCAATTGAGCGAAAGGCAGATAAGCGAATGATAGCAGATGTAGTGCCATTGCTTACGCCAGAACAGGCTGGAAAATACCCTAAGGCTCATGAAGATCACATGTTCCAAACGACGGACGAGGAAGCAAGTCGACGAGATTTTAGCTCTGAATACGTTGGTGAAATAGAATTATTCTATTCCCAGCAGCTGCGACTTGCTCTCCTTGACAAGGAGTACGGGCACATCAGAACAGAGGTCGAACGTCAGCGCGCCCTGGCCAACGCAGTCGTGGATCGTGCGATGCAGGATTTAGCCGCTGCAGACAAGGTTGAGGAAGCGAAAGGCAACCAGAAGTCAAGCGAAACCGCGCTGTTGCAGAGGAAAGTGGATGATGCCAGGAAATTGCTGAAGCCTTTGGATAGATTCTCCTCCGCCGCTCAAACATCGGCGTTGTTGCGACTTAACACGATTCTCACGCCGGAGCAGGCTGCGACTGTGCCTGCCCTGCAGGTGCTTAACCAGCCAAGTGCGGAAACAGAGCCCAGAGTATCCGAGCAAACGACGAATATTGTGGAGCAGTTCATCGACTGGCAACACCTGTCGGACGTGCAGCGCGACACGGCAAAGACTCTGCACGAGGAATTCCACTCGAAATTTACAGCCTTGCGAGATAAGTGGGATGTCGCGCTCACCGGCGAGCAGAAAACAGCTGCGGAATCTGCAAAGAAAAAGGCTGTCAACCAGGGCCGGTCGGGCTCGGAACAGGACGAGGCTGTGACCAAAGCACTTCAGTTGACGGTGGGGCAACTTATGATGAAATCGGAGATTTCCGAAGGTCGACAGAGACTTCGTGAGGAGCTTCTGAAAGGGATAAGGGAAATGCTTACGGATGAACAGCAGAAACTTCTGAAGATTCCCACGGAAAATGAATGATTGCCGCTGCATAAATGTTGAAGAGCCTGAGGGCGTCCATGTCTGAATCCACGAAATCTCTTCTTCTGCTGTTGCTTCTGATCTGTATTCCGATTGGGGGATGCGGGAAAGGCGAATCGCCTCAGGAGTCAGCTCTGAAAAGCATCCAGCCAAACGATGCTCAACGTGCCTTGCGCGAAAAGAAGAAAGAAAGCCGCAAGACGGACAACAAACAGCGCGCACGGGAAAAAGCCAAGAAATTCGTCGTGCTTGCTGGTGTCTTCCGTGACGACGGTATTGCGATGAGCAAGGAAGAATGGGCACTAGCACATCGTGTTGAAGCTTTATACGTCGACATCTGGAAGAAAACTACTGAAAGAGGATACGGAATCCTTACGGAGGAGCAAAGGTCAGCCCGGAAGAAGGTTAAGGCCGAGTGTTTGGAGCGGGAGTTAGAAAAGTCTCGTGAACGAGCGTATGTGGAGACTTGCGTTCCGCTTACAGCTAAGCAGGCGGCTGAGGAACGATTTGTCCGGCAACTGAAAACAGACATCAGGCTTGAAGCTGTCGACATTCTGATAGGCCGGATCAGCCCCGCACATATTCGGGCCGATTTCCTCGGCGACACAGCGAGCACCAAATTTCTGGCCAACGCAGATCTAACGGAAGATCAAATGCGAGAGATCTGGTCCGTGGGTATGCATGCGAAATCTGCCTTTGATCACTTGGCTAGTCTTGATGCAGACATGGCCATAGATCAATGGGATCGTGTGCGGTCCGCCATCCTGCGATCCACACGTCCTGTCATCATCAGCCAATTGACGGAGAATCAGATCGCAAAGTTACCTCCTGGAAGCGGGGTTCCTGCGCAACTGAATGATAGCGATTCGGTGATGCCATCCAGTGGCCCGTTCGTCGCGAGCCTAATCGAAGGAATTGAGCTGAGCTCCGTGCAGCTCGAGGGGATTGAATTGATCGAAGGCCAAATGTCGGAAAGAGAGTCGGCAGTCCAGGAACAATGGACAGCTCTTCTTACCGCTGACCAGTGGCTTGCTGGAAAGAATGTCCACGATGCAGGGATGACTGAAGGAATGGCCAGCGCGGAGCTGGCGGTGGTGGTGCGTCAGGCTGAAAACTGGTCGAAAGACCAACAGGCCAACGCCGAATCAGTCGGCGCTGAATTCAAGAGTATCGCTGGTGACACAGTCGCCCAGTTACAGCAAGTGCTCTTGCCGGACCAGTTCGAGCGAATTCCCAAATCCCTTGACTCGCTATTGATGGCAAGAGCTATGGAAGTGGCTCGCCAGGCGGCTCGCACTCAACTCGCCAAGCGTCCCGAGCAGGAAGCAACAACAGTTGTTCTGCGCGGCGTATTGGATTTGGAGAAAGGAAATTTCAGTGTTCCGGAAATGACCCGAATCCGTTTTGTCGAATCCCAATATTGTAAGCTCTGGGAACGCTGCGAAACCGAAATAAAGGCGCTGCTGACGGAAGAACAAAACGCCATAAGCCAGCGGATTTATGACGAAGGCAAAAGTGTTGGTCAATCACCTGACCAATCGAACGCTGTCGTGCGGGCTTCACTTGAGATGACAGATGGACAGATCACGCGGTGGAACCTGCTCAACCAATTGCGTGAACAGATCCGTCGCGAAGCACGGAGTCATATTGCAGGATTAATCGGCCCGGAGAGAGTTCGGTTAGCCGGTCCCGCCTCCAATGCACTGCCGCATGAGGTTGACATTGCACCTCACGATCTTCTGACGCTGCACGACATCGATGCTTCGATTTATTACACGCTCACGCTTGCTGAAGAAGCCGAAATTGATGCAGCGGTCCGGAGGCGACTGATCGACATGCTGGATAAGGATATCGCGCGACAAATCAAGACGACGCTGGAGAACGAATTGTAATCGTCACAATGGAAACGTAGTCTGAAAATTCCTGCGTTGACGAAGCTCATTACCCCGAATTACCGTTTCAGCTGGTTGAAATATTGAATGGAGGAATCCAAATGCGACGAAACAGAAAGTCTCACACGACGGGATTCACCCTGATCGAGTTGCTCGTAGTTATCGCGATCATCGCAATTTTGATCGCTCTATTGCTGCCAGCTGTTCAACAGGCGCGAGAAGCAGCGCGACGGCTGCAATGCAGCAATAACCTGAAACAATTGGCCCTTGCACTCCATAGCTATCATGACCTGCACACCAACTTCCCGCCGGGTTGGATGAGACTGCCGGCGGACAGTCAGGTACAGGACGAAAATGGGGACCGTGTGGAAAGCGAATGGTCGTGGGCAGTATTTACTCTGCCGGGAATGGATCAGGCAAATCTCTATAATCGCATTGATCCTAACAAGAATTACTTATCGGACGTGATGACGCCTGGAACGAGCGTAAATCAAGGTGCCAGAGTGCTTCTGGACGAAATCCGAAAACCAATCACTGTCTATCGCTGTCCCAGTGACGGAGGTCCAGATCATATTCAGCACGAGTTTAAGATTCTGCTGCAAAACGACGGTACGCCTGCTGAATCTGTCCCAACAAATAACTACGTGGGAAGTAATGGCAGTGGAACCAGGGATAGGACTGTTTCACAACAGACTGGGGAACGATTCAATGGTATTTTTTCGGATAGCAACACCCAGCCAGTGGGATTTCGTGATATTTCAGATGGCGCATCAAATACGATTTTGGTTGGTGAGCGTTCAACTTGGCTGCCAAATCCTGCTGGCGGGGAGCCGCTTCTGTGCGGCGCATTGAACTACCTAGGGTACAGAAGTGGTGGGCCGCCGATCGGTCCACGCCACGGGACAACGGTTTCGAATGGTCGGTGGGGGCTCAACATGCCGACGATCGACTGTTTTCGCGGGTTTAACAGTCGGCATCCCGGCGGAGCGCTCTTTGCTCTGTGCGATGGCTCTGTGCGGTTCATTTCGGAATTGATTGAAATGAATACGGCCGACGTAAAGCACAACGACACAGTGTTCGAGAATCTTCTGAATCGTAGAGATGGTGACGTGGTCGGTGAGTTTTAGAGACGCTCAGCCTTCCCTCTTTGTTTGAGGGGCACCAGAGTCTCTTATTCTGCGTCCAAAGAAAGGACGACAGGATGCCTCGCAAGAAGAAATCGTCAGTCAAGAAACCGTCTCGCCGTCAGTACACGGATGAGTTCAAAGAGGAGGCTGTACAGCTTCTCCGGGATGGGTACACGGCACCTCAGGTTGTTGACCGGTTGGGCATTTCCAATGTCAACGTTTTGTATCGCTGGAAACAGGAGCAGCTCGAAAAGAGTGGTCCGGTGGCTAGCTCTTTGGAGGCAAAGGTCAAGGGTCTTGAAGCCGATGTGCGGCGTGTTGAACGTGAAAGGGACATACTAAAAAAAGCGTTGGCCATTTTCGGCCGCAACGAATAGCTGACGTCTATGCGGCCGTTGAAACCATCGTTCA
>CAYZYB010000357.1:0-5619 GCA_964481505.1 uncultured Planctomycetaceae bacterium
GGCTTCACCATCGCACTCAGCGGTCTGCCGTAGTTGATTACACTGTCCGTTTTGATACTGACGTTGTTTCCGATCTCAAGTGCTTTGGTCAGATAGTTGGACACGCCGCCTTCGTTGGCCATAAAACTGTTTCCAATGAACAGCAGTTTGTCGCCCGTTGAGACGGGCGTGTTTTGCGTCGATGATTTGGGTGGTGAAGCTGCTGTTGGCTTCTGCGATGCAGGCTGCCGCCGAGTGCTTTCGTTCAGCACAAACGTGCCGTTGTTGCCATTGGTCGATCGGTAACTTCCTTTCAGTTGTCGACTACTGATTGCCCCGGTCCACTGATACGGGTGGCCGCTGATTTTGGCTTCTCCGGAGAGAGCTTCTTCTGATCGTGACGTTTTCGATTCGAATTCGACGCGATATTCGAATGGGTCTCCTTTGAAGGTTCCATTGAACACTGCTGACCAGCGTCCTGCCTGTTTTTGTTCGGCCACGCACTTCAATGGACCGCTGGTTCCGTACTTGCGGTTGTTCCATTTGCCGGTCCACGTGCGAGTTTCTGCGACTGAGGGGGCGGAACATAAGGTCAGGCAGGATAGGATGAGAAGACAGTGTTTCATAACAGCTCTGCTTTCTGGTGAATTGAAAACGTGTAGAAAAACCAGCAGGTGCCGCCAGCCCCGGCGGCACCTGCTGACGGAGAAGGAATTGCTACAGCCCCATAGAAACGGTGATCAGCTGGCGCACTTCTTCAAACCCGTCGGTGACCTGCAATCGAATCTGGAACGAACCAACAAAGTCGTCCGCAGCGTCGATGAACAGCTGACTTCCTGTGATGGAAACCGTGACCGGCAATGCCTGAGGATCTGCAATGAGGTTAGGATCGCCGTAGTACGAGGAATCGAGTGACGCAATCAGTTGGCTATTTTCGAAGCTGCCGTTGTAGCGCCGGAACTCGCCGTTCGGCAGAATGTAGTGCCAGCCGCTGGTCGAGCTTCGCAGCCATTTTTCGTTTTGACCGCCCCAGTTTTCGTAGAAATTGTCCGAAGCCTGCAGGTCAAGAGACGTGTCCAGCTGCCAGACTTCACTGTTGATGATTTCCGCGCTGTAAATGAGTGCGTCGCCGTCCGAATCCGTTGCCGACAGGTCGATCAACAGTGTTCCGTCGGAATTCGTGATTGCCAAATCGCCAATCGACGGAAACTCAGGGGCTGTGTTGATCACGTTGACTGTGAACTGCGTTGTTGCGGTTGCAAGACCGTCACTTGCTGACAGCTGGATTGCAAAGTGCCCCACAAAGTCCGCTTCCGGTGCAACCACTATTTCATTGCCGTCGACCGACACTTCGGCCGCAACGGCTACCGGATCTGTTAGCTGAGAGGGATCGTCATAGACCGATGAGCTCAGATCAGCAACGTGTGTGCTTCCTTCAAAACTGCCTCCCCACCGAAACAGCTGCCCATCGGGAAGAAGGTAGTACCAACTTGTATTGCCGTTACTGGCGTTAACCCAGCGTTCGTTGTGACCGCCCCAGTTTTCGTAATAATCGCCATTCGACGTGAAATTGAATTTCTGATCCAGCAGCCAGGCTTCTGACTGGACAAGCTCCGCTGCGAATTGAAGTGGATCGCCATCCGCGTCGGTTGCAACAAACGGAATTCGTAGTTCAGGTGCGGCCGTCGACATCGTCTGATCGGCAACGGTGGTGATCTGTGGAACCGCATTGTTGATGGCTTCGACGGTGACGGTGATTCGCTGTATCGACTCTGACTGACCATTGCTGGTTGTCACGTCGACGTCAAAGTTCCCAACGAAACCATCCTGCGGATCAATCGTCATCAGGTTTCCGACAACATTCACCGTTGCATTTGACGCTACATCGACCAGTCGAGTGGGGTCGTCATAGACGTCGCTGCTAAGTTCCGCAATTTCCTGACTTGAAGCAAAGCTGCCTCCCCAGCGATTCAGTGATCCGGTCGGCAGAAGGTAGAACCACGCGCTGCCGTCGCCACGGATCCAGCGTTCGTTGAGCCCGCCCCAGTTTTCGTGAAACGAAGCCTGCGTGTAGAAATCGTACTGCTGGTCCAGAGTGTACTCGTCACTACCGATGACAGACGCTCCATACGTCAGCGCAGTGCCATCGGGATGCGTGGATGCCAGCGTGACAACCAACTGATCAAGTCCGCCGGGTATCGTTTGATTGCCAATGACGGCGAAGTCGTCGTCTGAGATCACAACATCAGCGGTCGGATCGCCGAGTTCATAAAACACGGCATCGATCAGCTGCAGTTCGATGGTTTCACTGCCTTCGACCACAACGTCCTCCAACACGTCAACGTCAATGTTCACCGAAGCAGATCCGGCCGGAATAACGACGGATTCGGACAGTGCCGCATAGTCCGTTCCGGGTGTTGCGGACCCACTGACGGCGTAGTTCACTGTCAAGGGGGCATCCGTACTCGCACCGGTTCGAGAAACCATAAACGCTGCAGCGGTTCCCGATATTTCGTCGACGGATTCATCGATGGCGGTGATAGAAACGGTCGGCAAATCCGATGGCGGCTCAACATCACCGACCAGGTTCGCATGCTCTCCCAAAAAGCTGAGCAATTGTTCGTCGGTGGCGGCGTTCAGCAGGTCAACGCCTTCCAGTTCAGCAGGCACCATTGGTCGGACGTATCGAGCGTATTCGAAACCTGCCACCAAATCCGGATTGAAGGCTTCTTCCGGAGTGGGATCGACGCCGGATTGCTGAAGTGAGTTGCGGTTGTGGAAGAATTCGTCATAGTCATTTGCCTTCGACCAGTCGGAATACGAAACCATTCCGACCTGAAGTGTTTCCGGCATGTCCGGTCGATGAAATCGCTCATGCACAACCCATTCCTGCCCCGGGATTTGCCGAAGTGTCAGGATGGTGTTTCCGAGGCGAGCGATTTGAATGTTGACGACGTCGGTGTCGACGGCGGTCAGTTCCAGTTGAGAATTGCTGTTGCGGGTGCTCTTGACTTCAAATGTAAATTGCCCGTTCGTTGCATGACCCAGAGAAAAGAAGACGTAGTTTTCACCGTTGTTTGTGCCGTCATCCTGCCGGCTTCCTGGCTGCCAGTCGACGAGAGGATCGCTGATGTTTCGTGGAGTGCGAATCATGGCACCGGCAAGAGAAAACTGCGCGTCATTCGGGATGTTATCTGCGTCTGAGCCACCGATATCGTCGCGGTCAGAAATGTTGATCTGAGTGGTGAAGACAAAGTCGCCCGTGACATCCTTAAACGCCAATGGCCCGCGCCAGTCCTGGTACCAAACAACCGACCCCGGCGCCATCACCAGTCGACCGGGTTGTGTTTGGTTAATGTCGTACACATCCAGCTGCTCCGCGTTCCAATTCTCCTCTTCGTGAATTCGCAGCCAGTCCGCCGTTGTGTCAGTGTCGAATTCGTCACTGAGTCCAGCCAGGTCGTTTGTTGCCGACAGCAGTTTTCGTTCTTCAATGACTTCAACCGCTGCGGCTGTCGTTGCGTTGGCAAGTCGCTGCTGGTGACGGCGACTGTGTTTGCGACCATTGAATGTTCGACGAAGTTGATTCAGCAGAGATGGAGTTGTCATGGCGATTTCCTGAACAGAAGCAGACGGGTGAAGCAGATCCGCCGCGAGCGATTCGACAACGAATTCACTTGCGACAGGAGGAAATGGCGTCGCAGCAGAAAGTCTGTCAGGAAATTTCAGATTTTTTGAAAACAGGGAGCGATTGCGAATCGCTATAGATGAGCTTTGAAGTTGCGGTAGCAGGTCGCAACGGGCGCGAACCCTTAGAACACAGCTCGTATTTCCCTGAATCAACCGACTGTTGAACGTCGGCGAAGCGCTCATCCAGGCTCTGTCCCAAAACACGTAGTGGTGGCTTCCAGCCGCCGCAGAACAGCTGCAAACAAAGTGTGGCGGCAGGATGCCACCACTACGAAATCTCGTTTCGGGACAAAGCCTGGTCTTGCGGCGCGGTCTCAGTTAACGGCCGAATGCGGACGCGATGAAACCGAAAGGCGGACTCATAGGCACCAAGCCCAATGCCGTTTGGATCCGGGAGCGCCCAGTCGTTGAGCAAATTTAAGTTGCTGCCGTCGCCTTCGTAGTGCTTTAAGGGCTTATCATCGAAATACGCTTCCACACGATTTCGCAACACACGAACACGCGCAGTGTGTTGTTCGCCAGGGACTAAAGGATCCTCTTGTGTCCCTAAACCGTTTGTCTTGCAGTTCTGGAATCCAACATTCTGGATGCCGGCCCAATGCTCTCCCCACGCATCAACATCAAGCGTCGCCTGCTGACCGTTCATGGCAAAAATCAAAGCGACAGAATGCACGCCGGTTTCTCGCTCAAAGCGGATTTCAAAGTCGTACTGCTCCGGGACATCGACAGGCAGAGAAATACGGGCCCATTTTTCGTCGCCGTCGCAGCTCAGTTCGCCATTACTCAACGCCCATTCCCCGTGTTCCCGGTCTTCTTCCACGTCAATTGTCTGTAGCAGATCAATCCATTCGCCGGCAGAAACTGTGACGGCAGTTTGCGGAACAGCAGCAGCAGAATTCGCTACTGCCTGTGCGCTCGAATCTTCAGGAAAGCGCTGCTCAGAGCGCTCCGTTTGCCTTTCACTGGAAGGCATCGCGTAAATCCCCAACAGCGCAACCGTGCCCAGCAAAACAGGAATCACGATACCCCACGGAACTCCTGCCGCGCGGCTTTGACGCTGTGTAGGTCGTGACGATTTTCGTCGTTTCGAAGACGGTGGCTTTGTGGTCCGTGGCGGTAGCGGGGGGATGACCGGCGGTGGTTCACCTTCCTCTGGTTCCTGCAAAGCAGCAGGCAACGGGCCATCAACAGACGACAGCAAGGCCGAATCTTCGGTGGAGATGGCAGAAAGATCGACCTTCAGCAATTCCGGATCACGAAACGTCGAACGCGGCTCGTTAACGGTTGCATCGACGGCGTGGTCCGAGTGAGTTGCCGCAACAGTTGCGGAGGGCCCGGCCTTCAGGAAGTCGTCCATCGCCTGAGCCACCTCGCGCGGTGTTTGATATCGTTCCGTCGGCTGCCGTTTCATCATTCGTGCTGTGATCACGGCCACCTCTGCCGGAACGCCCGACCGCAATTCGGCGATCGGCGATGGTGTGCTTTCCGCGTGGGCCAGCAGTTTCTGGACTGCGGTGCCGGACGGGTATGGTGGAAAACCGGTCAGCAAAAAGTAGCACGTACAGCCGAGGCTGTAGATGTCTGAACGCGTGTCTGCCTGTCTCGCATCCATCGCCTGTTCAGGGGCAATGTAATCCGGTGTGCCCAATACCGATCCGACCAGCGTGAGTGTGTCGGCCGTGCGGCGTATTTGTTCGTGTGAATCTCCCTCTTTTGCCGGCACGGTACTTTCTCGTTCCCGCGCCAGACGAGCAAGTCCGAAATCCAGAATACGCACCCGGCCGTCCTGCGTAATCATGATATTCTGCGGCTTGATATCACGGTGCACCATGCCATTTTCGAACGCGTGGTGCAGCCCTTGTGCAACTTTGCGAATGATGCCACAGACCTGATGGATGGGCAGCGGTCCGTTGCGGCGAATGAGTTCGGCTAAGCTAATGCCGTCAACGT
>CAYZYB010000358.1:0-5586 GCA_964481505.1 uncultured Planctomycetaceae bacterium
GTCTGTGTGGGGCTATCCCCACAGCCGGTCGAACAAATGCACAATACGAGCAGGGTGATTTTTTTCATTTTTCATTTCTCTTATTTGTATGTCAGCGGGTGAAGTGCCTGTTTCAGTACACCGACTCGTGATGCAGATCGTCAGCTTGCCTTAATTGATTAGCGTTCATCGGCGTCCATTCACGGTTCTTCCAGCGCTCACTCGCTTTGTAACACGACTCACGTTCCGAATTTGCGTACTAATTCTTGAGTAGCGGTTTGAGTTCGTCGGGAATGTGGCCTTCGTTCACAAGCCAGCGGCGAAGGGTATAGCTTCTGCCACCTTCTGCGTGCATTGGATCGGCGTCGGCCAGAGCTTTTGCCGCAGCCAGCGATTCTGCTCGATAAACCATCATGCCTTCGCCCAGCATGTTCTCACACGTCTCATCAGACACCGGACCGGCAAGAACCAATGAGTGCTGATTCTGCAGTTTCAGTTGATATTCCAGATGCCGAGGCAGAATCTCCTTTAGCTTTTCCGGTGGATCCACCGGTACACTGCGAACCATAAAAAGCTCCGCCGCCAGCGAACCCCGCGCTCGAGACTCTTCGACGTACTCAGACCATTTCGGCATTGTTTATCTTTCTTGATGGTGGGTAGTTTGTGACCGCGCATGGACGCTAATGAACGCGAATTTCAGGGGATGGTTGTCAGGGGCGAATGACGAAACAGCAGGCAGGAATTGGCCAACTGCAGCCAAGCCAGCACAGACACGCAATTTCAGCCCCCGTCCCTGCTTCCTGCCACCGAGCCCCATGATAGCCCCTTATTCGCGTTCATGAGCGTCCATTCGCGGTTCTTCTTGTGCTTACCTGCTTTGCAACACAACCCGCCTCCATTCGAGTTTCGCGTGCTTGAAATTGATCAGCAAGCCAACCTGCAGGCCCGTGACTTTCAAGTAGTTCAGCATCTGGCCGATTTCCTGGTCAGTGATCTGCTCGATCGTTTTGGTGTCAACAATGATCTGCTCAAAACAGATCAAGTCGGGGACGTATTTGCCCAGTTCAACAGACTTGTAAACGATCGGGAATTCCGGTTGCTGCAATGCGGGAACGCTTCGCAACTTGAATTTAACCATCAATCCATTTTCATAAATCTTCTCATGGAATCCATGCCCGACAGAATTCAAAACTTCCATCGCGCAACCCACGATTTGGTGACACTCCTGTTTGAGAATTAGCTCAGTCATAGTGGGTGGTTTTTAACCGCGAATGGACGCTAATGAACGCGAATGTGAGGGTGTGTGGAACGCGCGTTGGCTTGGTTGGTTAATGCTTGTGGTCGTGGTCTTCGCCGTGGTTGTGGTGGTGTTCGTAGTGTTGTTTCAGCAGGTCTTTGCCGTAGTCGTTGCCGTTGGGTGTTCGGACGACTGTGTGGACGTGGTTGCGAGTTGGTGTTCGAGACCGTTCGAGGGCGATTGGGCGCTGGTGGTCGAATTCGATCATCACGACCGGGCTGTGAATTCGGTAATAGAAGACGCTGTTTTCGCTCGTTCCGCCGATCCATGCGAAGTAGGTTTTGTCCAGGTGCGATTTGATTTCGTCCATCTTCACGTGAGCGTGGCCGTGCTTCATGTTGCCGATGAATTCGTTCACAACGGCGAAGAACAGTTTCTGCTGTTTATCATTCAGCTTGTTGACCGGAATGCCTGCGTATTCCAGGACAACGTTGTCTTTGAAGGATTCGGCAACCGTATTGACGGGGCCTTTTGTGCCCTCAACGATGGCGAGTTTCTGTTGAGCGGCGTCCAGTGATTGGATCAGAGCCAGCCCGAGATTTTGTTCGTCCTGAAGAACGACCGTGCCCTTGAACTTTCCACTTTCTGCTCGGATCGGTTCTGATCCCATAAACACGGGCGTCATCACAACCTGGTCGCCGAGCACAAAGAAATTGATGCACACATGATGGCCGTCCAACTGCCAGCCCCATGGCTTCGTTTTCGAAGGTTCGCCCATGATCGTGATAAAGTACTTCCATTCGCCGTACTCTTCAAAGTTATTCACCATCTCAGCCAGCGTGCCGTTCAGCTTCATCATGTCCTGAGTCTTCTTCAGGCCCTTGGCACTTAAACCGGATCGCAGCAACGCAAAGGCCAGGTCTCGCTGATGTTCCGTCATGTCTTCGAAGCTGGCTCCCTGTCGAGCATAAAAGTGGCGATTGTCCCACTTGCGCCATTTTGAATCATCAATGGGGAAGACCGTCTTCTTTCGCTGCTCGTCGCTAAGCCCCGCCAGGAAAGCATCGGCAGCCACGCGAACAGGCTCCGTCGAAACGCCGGTCGACTTAATCGCAAACAGGCCCGGTTCGACCTTTCCGTCCTTCGTCATCCCCGTGAACGGAGTCGCCAGTGCGTGTTCGATATCACGCTCAAAGCGAGCTCGCATTCCGGGCGGCTGAGCTGAAGCGCGATCAAGGTGGATTGTTCCAGTCAACAACAGGGCGAGGCAGGCGATGATCGGTTTCTTCATTGTGGCTTTCCTATCAGGCGAATGGGCGAAGGAAGTGTACCGCTCCGCGCGGTTGGAGCTTCGACATCCGAGCGGTGTAGTCGTGGAGTTTTAAAGGGAATTGGATGGGAATGAGGCAAAAGTGGGCCCCATGGCTTTCTCCGTCGGGCTTAGCCCCTCCCTGGCCGCGAATTTTAGTTTCAACAGCCCAAAACCACACCGTATTAAGAGTAGTTAGTGGTCAGAGATTCGGATTATTATCGATAACTTGTGAATTTTGGGCGAATTATCGATAATCTGAAGCACGGTCGATGCAGTCCGGGGTTCAAGCGAACAATCCAGATGGGTGAATAGATGAAACGGCGGATCGAGTACGTTTGAGGTGAAAGTTGGGCTATGAAAACTGTTCGCACGGTTGTGAACGCCGTCCCTTCGGTCGCGCTCTTGATCACCTTCTCAATGGCCATCAGCAATCGGGCTTTGGCCGACGAGACTCCGCACCTCAATTCAACGTTGAAGACTTACTGCATTAGCTGTCACGGTAAGGACAAACCGAAAGCCGATATCCGTCTGGACACATTCGCCCCAACCGACACCGAATTGGCAGGCGAAATCGTGCGCGTGATGTCGGATGGTCTGATGCCACCAAAGGGCAAACCGCGACCAGACGATTCACTTCGTAAAACCGTTATCGGTGAACTGCAATCGTTGATTGATCAAGACATCGCGGACGACTCGCTATCGCCGGTGGTGATGCGGCGACTGAACCGATACGAATACAACAACGTCGTGCGCGATCTGTTGAAGTTGCAAGGCGACATTTACCCGCTGACCGAAAAAACGATCCGTGCTCGGCAGCCTTACTTTTTTCCGGCGTCCGGACAAATGCCCGACACGGTGACGGTCGGTTGCCGGCCGTTGGGGCACAACGTGTTGGAACCTCCGATGCTGTCCGGGGTGACTCCGTTTGCCGTCGACCTGCAGGCGGAACACGGCTTCAACAACCGAGGCTCCGAGCTGGGGATTTCACCTCTGCTGATTGAAAGCTGCCTGGCACTCAGCCGATCCGTCGTCAACAGCCCGGAATTCAACGGCTACTGCGATTCCTACAACACGCTGTTCGCCTACGACGGACCGGACGCCAATTCAGTCGCTCGTGAACGAATCACCAACCTGCTTCACCGTGCGTTTCGCGGCAAAGTCGATGCAGCAACGACAAATCGGTACTGCGATTATTTCGATGGCGAATTCGCGAGAACACGATCGTTCGAAACATCGATGAAAGCCACCGTCGCCGTCGCTTTGGCGTCGCCGCGTTTTTTGTATCTGGTCGAACGGAAACCACAAACAACTGAGAACGCTCCCAAAGCCGTGGCACCGTTGTCTTCGATGGAATTGGCGACGCGTTTGTCGTTCTTCCTGTGGAGCACCATTCCCGACGAAGAACTTCTGGCGGCCGCTGAACAAGACGACCTGCGTGACCCGGAAAAATACGTCGCGCAGGTGAATCGCATGCTGGGCGATCCTCGTTCGAAAGCCCTCGCGACAAATTTCGCTCGGCAATGGCTGCGACTTGACCAGTTGACGACATCGACGCCGGACTTCGACCGCTTCCCAACGTTCTATTCAAAACTGGGCGATGAACACTGGAAGCTGAGTGCTCTGATGATGCTGGAACCGCTGTTGCTGTTCGAAACGGTGATGGTTGAAGACCGGCCGATCATGGAACTGATCGATTCCGACTACGCCTACCGCAACAAGACGCTGCAGACCTGGTACGACGACGCCAACGCCTTTGCCGATCGAGGTGAAGAACGACGTTATATGCTGCGGCAGGACCGGTTCACTCGCCGGCAACTTGCCGACCGCCGTCAGGGCGGAGTGATCACCACCGCTGCCGTGATGACGATGACATCCACGCCGATTCGTACAAGCCCGATCGTTCGCGGTGCGTGGGTGGCTGGAGTGATTCTGAATCGACCTCCCAAGCCACCGCCCGACAACATTCCGGACATCGAAGCCGACGAAAAAGACATCGCCGCGCTTGGTCTGACACTTCGGCAGCGACTGGAGCAGCATCAGGAAAACGATTCATGCCGTTCATGTCACGCAGCGATCGATCCGTACGGCTTCGCGCTGGAAAATTATGATTCGGTCGGTCACTGGCGCGACAAGTACGCGTCGGGACTTCCTGTCGATGCGAGTGGCGAATTGTTCGGCCGCATTCCGTTTAAGAATGTGATCGAATTCAAGGACGCGTTAACGTCCGATCCGTCGGTCTTCTACCGAGCGTTCAGCGAACATTTATTCTCGTACGCGCTCGGCAGAAAACTGCGTGCGTCCGACAAACCCGATATTGATCGCATGGTTGAACAGCTTCTGAAGGACAAAGGCCGGTTTTCCAGTTTGATTCGGTCGATAACAACCAGCACAGCGTTCCAGAGTAAGGTGCCGTCATGATTTTAAAACAACGCCGACTTTCAAGACGAACGTTATTGCGTGGAGTCGGAGCCGCCATGGCTTTGCCTCTGCTGGACATCATGAAGCCCGTCGCGCGAGCCGCTGCCGCAAAGAAAGCCGCTCCGAAACGGCTGGCGTTTTTCTACAGCCCGATGGGAGTTGTCCAGGACGTGTGGCACCCAACTGGTTCCGGAGCAGACTTCAAACTGAGTCCCACACTGGAACCGATGGCACCGCACGTCGACAAACTAGCGATCTTCCAGCATCTTGATCGCATCAAAGTCCCCGGCACTGACGGCCACGCTCAGGCCAGCACGTGCTGGCTATCGAGCGCTCTGCCGAGCGAACTATCCACGGAAGGCTATCCGGTCAACCGCAGCCTGGACCAAATCATCGCTGATGAAGTCGGAGCCGCCACCGCGTTTCGTTCGTTGGAACTCAGCGGCAATCCGTACGTCGACAACAAGGAATCCGTCTACTTCGACAATATCTCGTGGTACGGCCCCGGCCATTTTGCTCCATCGATGAAGGAACCGCAGCAGGTCTTCGATCGGTTGTTCAACGTGGCCGCCGCTGGCCACGCGAGTGTACTCGACCTGGTCCTTGCCGACGCCCGCTCACTACGCGGCGACCTTGGAAA
>CAYZYB010000359.1:0-5583 GCA_964481505.1 uncultured Planctomycetaceae bacterium
TGATCGCCTTGCTGTTGAGCTTGAGGTTGTCCGTCCTGCTTTTCCTGCTGACCAGGCTGCTGTTGCTGTTCGGCTTGCTTTTGGCCCGCCTCGTTTTGCTTTGCTGCTTGTTCGTTCTTTTGATCGCCTTGCTGTTGAGCTTGAGGCTGTCCGTCCTGCTTTTCCTGCTGACCAGGCTGCTGTTGAGCCTGCTGTTCGGCTTGCTTTTGGCCCGCCTCATTTTGCTTTGCAGCCTGTTCGTTCTGTTGATCGCCTTGCTGTTGGCCTTGAGGCTGAGCGTTCTGCTTTTCCTGCTGACCAGGCTGTTGCTGCTGTTGGCCCTGCTGTTCTCCCGCTTCCGCCTGTTGTTGTTGCGGGGCATTCTGCTGCTCGGCTGTGTTCTGTTTCGCCGCCTGCTTGTTTTCCTGGCCGCCTTGCTGTTGTTGTTCAGGCTTGGCTGCCGCCTGTTTGGAATCTTCGAGAGCCTCCTGCAACTTCTGCTGGGCTTCGTCGCGGTTTTTTTGGTTTTCTTCGTCGTCGGTCGGCAGTTCAAGCAGCTCTTCTGCGTCTTCCTGGACTTGCTCCAACCGGTCAGTGATTAACTCCTGCAGCTCATCGGCCGCGGCTTCGAAGTTGTCTTCTTCGACAGCTCGAATCGCGTCTTCGATGCGTTCCTGACGTTTGGCCAGGCGATCTCGTTTTCTCGATGTCGCCTGCTGCTGCGTGCCTTCGTCGGTCGCAGCATGCGGGGCCGGATCATTCGGCGCAGCGGCTTCCTGAAGTTTCTCCTTTGCAGTCTTCGCGTTTTGTTCCGCAGCCTTCAGGTCCTTTGCGTCAAGGTCCTGTGAAGCTTGTTCCATGAGTTGCTGAGCGTCGGCAGCTGCCTGCTCATTCCGAGGTTCCGCTTCGTCCTGTTGTGTCTCATCGATCAATTGCTGATTTTCCGCAGCGACAGCCTGCTGCTCGTTGCGGATCATCTGCGCCAATTGCTCGCGAGTTTCTTCTTTGGTTTTTCCTTCGGTCGCGTTGGTCAGCTGTTGCTGTTGCTCCGAAAGTTGGTTGGTTTTTTCCGCGAGCTGTTCCGCGGCGTCGGCTCGTTGAAGGAACTGTTCGCTTTCGGCTTCCGGATCATCCTTGACAAGGTCCTGTAGCCGGTCCGCGATTTGTTCCTGCTTTGGTTCGGCCTGCTGCGGAGCTTGTTGCTGTTCCTCCAGCTGCTGAGCCAGTTCGTTTTGTTGCCGAGCCAGTTCATCCAGTTCGGCGGCCTGCTGAAGTTTGTCCGCCCGATCGTTGAGCTGTTCCTGCAACGCCGCCAGCCGTTCTTCGGCTTGCTGGATGGCCGATCGCGCCGCGTCGGCCGCCTGTTGCTGCTGTTCTGGATCAGACGTCAACGGAATCACTCGCGCCTGTTGTCGAGCATCCTCCACGTCTTCGTTGGCGATGTCGCGGACCTGTTGCTTTTCCGTTTCGAACAGACCGGCATCGTGGTCGTTTGAATCGGCCGCGTTCTCCAAAGCCTCTTGAGCGTCCTGAAGTTGCTGCTGCAGTTTCTGAGCATCCGCGTTTGTTTCGGCGGGAACGTCTTTCGCGCCGTTCGCGTCGGCCTGTTGTACGGCGTCTGCAATCTGCTGAGCGGTTTCTTTCGCTTCCTGAAGGTGTTCGATGGCGCCCGCCAGCGACTCCGAAACCTGGTTCTGCTCGTCGATGACCTGTTGACCTCCAACAGACACCGCGCCGTCCGTAACAGCGATTATCAATTGGCGAGACTCTATTGACTGAGCTCCACCGTATTCGTCCGTGCGGTTGTCCGTAGCGACAAACCAAACCGTCAGGCGGTCGCCAACTTCGAGTTCATGTGCGTGTGGCTCGAACGTGTATTCCGCGGCATGATTCACCGTTGCCAGGTCGCGCCAAAGCACGTGACGCTGTTGTTCGGCGCCTTCTTTCTGAATCAGCACTTCAACGGATTGAAGGCCAAAGTCATCGGCGGCTTCGAGCTGGATGGGCAACTTTCCGTCCGGCGCAACGACCACATGTTGCAGCGCCGGAGCCATAATTGAAACAGTCGGCGGAGCGTCCGGAATACTTTCGAATTCAAATGGAAACCGTTCGCTCGACACACCATGATCACTAATGAGTTCGACGAAACCAGCCTGCGCGGGGCGCTCATCGATTTGCAGGTTCCAGTGGTGCCACCACACGTCGTCGGTTTGCACAGACTTCGCCGCGCCTTGTTTTTTGTCTCCGAACGTCATCCGTGAGTCGGCAATCGGAATGTTGGTTGCAGCGGAAAAAGTGACCTGCGTTCCCGGTATCGCAGGGACTGGCACGGACAGGTCACCAATTGTTGTCGACCCCATTCCAGAGTACTCCGGAAACTGCAACGTTGCTTTCGCAGCAGTCACAACGGGGCGAGGATGAACCGTGATTTGATAAACGTCGGAGACCAATGAGCCGGATCGAACGCGATAGGCCTGATCAGCCGAGAGACCCGTCAGAAGCACGCTTGCTTCGTCGCCGGACTCCGGGACGGTCATCGGAGTTGAAGAAACAACCGCGTTGTCATCCACGATTTCCAGCACGCAATGATTGAGATCACGCCCCAGGGCTGAGACTTCCAAAGGTTCGTCTTCGGCAACCGCGATATGGCCGGGCGAAATCATTGCCGTGAGATGCGGCAACTGACGCGTTGTCCACGGAACCATCACATTCGAAAGCGAAGGCAGCAGATACTGAGGCCAGACCACAAAACAAAACGCAGTCACAACAACACAGCTGACTGCAGCCAGTGCCGGTCTTCGGATATCGCGTCGCGTTGCGTCGTCGTCTCGACAGCCTGCCAGATTCCGCCCCGCCTGCGCCGCGATGGCATTAACGAATGGCGCTGCGGCTAACTGTTTATTTTCGGTGAGCAACAACGTCGAGGTCAGTGTTTCCTGAAGCTCGGGGCGTTGTTCTTCCAGTGACCATGCGATCGCCAGAGCGTTGCAGCGTTCTCGCAACGGGCGCCAGACGAATCGGAAGGTCGCCACAGCAGTGACGGCCAACACAGAGATCAACAGAACGAATCGCAATCCTGTCGATTCCGGTTGGAAGATCGCATCCGCGACAACGGTCACCAGCAACACGCTCAAAGCGATTGCCGTGACAGCGAGCAGCCCGTACAGCCAGACGTCACGCCGGAGTCTCGCGGTCAACGTTTCAAGTTCCGATTGGACTCTGTCAGCGGCGGATACAGTTGCATCAGACGTTGGATTGATTGTTGTGGTACTCATGATGGTTGTCCTGTTTTGGCCGAAGTTCTTGACGCGATTACAGGCCGGAGGCCGGCACAATACCTGCCGGTGGCGTCAGCCACCGGAATCAATTGCATTCCAGGCATCAGCCCGGAGAGCGACACAATTTTACGGGGGCTGTGTCGCCCTCCGGGCTGCTTTCTGATGATTGGATCGGTTCCGGTGGCTGACGCCACCGGCAAATGTTGTGTCGGCCTCCGGCCTGTCGTTGAATCTATTCATAACTCTTCACAACTCCTGCTATTCGAAACGATTCTGCTATTCGATTCGGTACTGCTTTTCGATTCCATACTGTTAATCCTCGACGATCAATTCGTAAACGTTGCCCGTCACACACGTCCGGTTATCTTTCGTAAAATCCATTCGAAACTGAGACAGCTCAGAAACACCAGAATGACGGGCCAGGTGTTCCACAGGGGTGTGGTCCATCTTCGTCGTTGAAAAGAAGATTCCGGCCCCAGCGAATCCAGAATCCGTTCTGCATCCTCGGGCGACGTCACAATGCCACCCGTCCAGCCAGCAAGCTGTCGAAGCACGGTGTCATCGGCGACGACATCTAACGCTTCATTGCCTGCCGCGATGGCTTTGACTCCAATGTCCAGGCCAATCGATTCGGCATCAGGAGAATCCAGCTTCAGCAACTGATCGACCTGCTGTCCGGCGAGTTCCACGCGGTAGGCACCGCCTTCCTTCAAGTCGCGCAGCTCACCCGTCAGCAAACCCGCCTTTGTTGGATCGGGTGTTAAGTCAACGGATTGCACGATGTCATCATCTCGCAACAACACGGCTCGCACTTCGCCACCAACAACGGCATTGCGTTGAGCATCGAGCAGGCGCGCTTTCACGTTAATTGTTTCACCGACACGGTAGATGACTTTGTCTGTGCCCATGCGGACGAGGTCGGTACCAACAGACAGCCGATCACTGGCACACCAGCGGACAATCTGCCCCCAGAATTGATGGTGAACCCGGTCGCCGATTCCGTATCGCAATCGCCACGATTCGTCGAAGTTCAGTTGCAGAACTTTGCCGCCACCGACACGGTGCCACAGCAGGAGCGCTCGCTGACGTTGTTGTTCTAAGTTTGCCGCAATGTTCTGGCCCGCGGCAATGTTCTGGTCGGCTGCGTAGGCCAGCACGGTGGCTCCAACTTTGGCTTCGCCGGCCGAGTGGCGCCACGACAGGTTGGGGAAAGAATTCCATGCCGATTCGGTGTTCATTCCGGAACGCTGCAGCACCACATGGTTGAGTCCTTCGGCGGTGGGGCGGAAGCGAATGGTACCTTCAACATTGGCCGCTGGAACCAAAGCTCGCTTTGTGATTCGAGTCGGCAGTAAGTCGCGCAGTGCCGTGTCGCCGTACGCGTGCGGCATGTGGTTCGATCCGGAAATGACAACCAGCGAACCGCCGTGATCCTGCACGAATGTTTCGAGCACCTCGATGCCGTCGCGGCCCAGATTTTTCGGGTCAACGTCACCCAGAACAATCACGTCAAACTTCAGCCATTCCTCTTCGCTGGCTGGTAGAGCGTTGGCGTTACAATCGTCGAAGGCTCGAAGAGCGGACGCTCGTCGAACGGGTGGATCAGGAACTCCGGCGAGCCGATCTGGCTTCAACAGCACGGCCTGCAGGAATACGCTTCTGTCTCGACCTGCAAACAGGTTTCGCAGATAGCGAAATTCCCAGCGAGGACGGTCTTCCACGATCAGAACGCGAATGCGGTCTTTGGAAACCCAAACCTGACTATTGGCAACGTTGTTTTCCGGCGTTTCGTCGTCTTCCAGCCCGATCAGTTCCGCTCGGTAACTGTGTAAACGAGGTTCTTTCGGCTCATAGCGAAAATTGATTGTTTCGCGGTGGCGATCGCTCGTGATTTTCAGTTCTCGTTCTTCCACGACTTCATCGCCTTCCAGCAGACGCACCATCGCGACTTCATTCTGAAACTGGTCGGCTCGAACAACGGCATGAAGCGTGAGTTCGTCGCCGTGGTAGATCTGAGTCGGTGCCTGCAGAGTGACGATTTCGGCATCGCGAATCGGTTCCGTGTTGCCAATCATGACGGAATTCAAAGGGACGTCGTTCGTCTGCAGAAAGCCAACAGAGTCCTGGACATCAGCATCGGAATGGTCGCAACCGTCTGTCAGCAGCACGACGCCGGACAAGCTTGAGGACGGAATATCTCCGTTAATGCGCCGCAAAGCCGCGGAGTAATTCGTTGACTGATTGGTACTGGCGGGCGGATGAGCTGTGGACGCGTCTTCCGGCCGACCATCAGGAATAATGGCCCCCTCACCCCCAGCCCCTCTCC
>CAYZYB010000360.1:0-5571 GCA_964481505.1 uncultured Planctomycetaceae bacterium
CCACTCAGGACATTACCTTCCTGCATCCTGTGTTACATAAACCGGAGATCACGTTGAAAGCATCACGGAATGCCCTTCCTGCGGACTTCGGACGCATTATTGGCCTGATCGAAGAAGGCACCGTCAATACCGCCCCCTGGGTCACGCATCGCACCAGCTTCGACGATGTCGTTGGTGAGTTCGACACACTTACAAAACCGGAAACTGGCGTGATCAAAGCAGTCATTGAAGTCGCCAACTAGCTTCTGCCGCGGCACGGTGGATCATCTCTGTCCGATGCCTTCCCAGTCCCGTCAATCGCCATAGTTCACCAGTGTCGACGGCCATCGTACAAATCCGGAAACAGATCCACGCTCTTCAAAGAATTCGCGCCGCTGCAAACGACTGGCGAATCCTGCGGAATCAAAACTCAATTCATTCAACACAGAAAACCCTCCATTATGTCTTGCGAACCACTCGGACTGGCTCCTTCCTTTGGCTTTGGCGATCGCATTGGCCTGGCCACACCTGGCCATGTTGAATCCATGAATCGAGCTGGCAGCGGAATCGAACCGATCTACCCACAGCAGTCGATTCGCGAAATGACGCGAACACAGCGCACCGCGACCAACGTAATGGACGATGCCCTCAACGGTGCCAAAGCTGCAGGCTGGACAGGAAAAATCGGCGCGGATGCTGACCATTTGAAAACCCCCGAAGACGTTGATGTCACTGCAGCAGTTGGATTCACTTTTTTCACGATCGACCCGTCTGATGATGTTGACCAGGCTGCCGATGATTACGCCGAAGCAGTCGTCAAAGAGAAGTTTGCGGATGTGAAGGACATTGCAGGTTGGTATGACAGCTACGTCGGCAAGACTGTAGGGCTTTCGACCGGAACAAAGATCGACCTCACAGAAGAAGCCTGCATGCGAGCGGCTGTCAAGTACGGTAAGGCGATCGCCAGAGCTCTCAGCATGGGCGACTACATCAAAAAGGTTCATGAAGAATCCGGCAAAGATTACGAAATCGAACTCTCGGTCGACGAAACCGAACAGCCGACGACTCTGGCCGAACACTACATCATTGCCGATCAATGCCTGAAAGGCGGTATGAAACTTGTGAGCCTCGCACCACGTTTCATCGGTGATCTGGAAAAAGGCGTGGACTACAAAGGCGACCTTGGAGCCCTGGAAGCATCACTGGGCGAACACGCGGCCATCGCAACGCTTTTTGGGGGATACAAAATGAGCCTGCATTCCGGTTCCGACAAAGTTTCCATGTATTCGCTGCTGTCGAAGCAGACCGGGGGGCAATTCCACGTCAAGACGGCGGGCACCAGTTACCTGGAAGCACTGCGAGTGGTGGCGCGGCATGACGAAGCTTTGTTCCGTCAGATTATTGACTTCGGCCGAGAACGCTATGACGTGGACAAGGCGACTTACCACGTTTCTGCGACACTGGCTTCCGCACCCGCTCCGGCAGACGTCAGTGATGTGCTGACTTTGGAACGAGAGTATCTGGAGTTGTGGTCGGAAGTTCCGGAAGGCAAAGGTTTCACAAAGCCGGGGCGACAAATTCTGCACTGCACTTTTGGTTCAACGCTTACAGATCCTTCGCTCGGACCGGCCGTGCGATCGGTTCTGGAGTCGCATCCTGATACGTACACCGAAGTGCTGGCCGATCACTTCGAACGCCACTTGCGAGCTTTGCAGGCAGGAATGTAATTCGCGCGGCAGAACGGCAGGCGAAGACCGAACACCGAAACTTTAGAATTCCACCAAGTTCGGCTCGCCCCAATCGCGGCAGCCCCCTAAACTCAATCAACACGACTGTACCTGCCTATAACTGAAATCCGCCATGCGCCACCTGCCCGCTCTGCTATTGCCGTTTTGTGTTTGCTCCGCCACTGTCTTCGGTCAGGCCGCCACCGTTGTCGAAGAACCGAAAGCTGCGGTCAGCAAAACAGAAGAGCCTCTTCAGGAGTACGTCCGCATTCGGCGTAATGAACGGAAAGTATCACAGGCTCTGGAAACATCGATCATTCGATTCGGGAAATCGCCTCGCTACGCAGACGCCACCGTCGATTTGATCGGAGCCATTCATCTTGGTGAAGAACAGTATTATCAAAAACTCAACGAAGAGTTCGCGAAGTACGATGTACTGCTGTTCGAAGCGGTCATGCCAGCTGAAGCTGTTCGGCGCGGATTGCGTCCAGGCGGCGGCAAAGGATCACGACGACTGGACATGAATCAGGAATGGTCGGACGCAAAAGTCGGCATGGCAGCCATCGGCGTTTTGCAACTGGGAATGAAAGACGCCCTTGGTCTGGACTTTCAACTCTCGGCAGTCGACTACACACCCCGAAACTTTGTGCATGCCGACATGACGCAGGAAGAATTCGAATCGTCCATGGCCCGACGCGGAGAGACCTTCGCAGAAATCATGGCGCGTGAAATGGGCAAAGCGGCGCTCGAACAACAGAAAGTCAATCCGATCGCCGCAAATCTCGACATCGTCTTGTCATTACTTTCTACGGACCGAAAATACCGTGTCCGCAGAATCGCAGCCGCGCAGCTGACAAAGGCAAACGAAGGCGAAGCATTTGCTGAAGCGGACGGTACGTCGACCATAATTACCGAACGTAACATCAAGGCCTTCAAGGTTCTCAAACGTGAACTGCTTCGAGGGCGAAAAAAGATCGGCGTTTTTTACGGTGCTGGGCACTTTCCTGATATGGAAAAACGTCTCGCCAAAGACTTTGCTTTCCAACGGCAAAGCGAAAGGTGGATCACCGCCTGGGATCTGGCTCCCCCGAAAAAGAAGTGATTCAGAAAGTTGCGAATTTGGAGAGAGTGTCCGGCTTTGCGGCGTTGGAGTGAGACACAGGCGAAACCCCGGGGTTTCCTTTGCAAGTTCAGTGCAACCTCGGCCAACCATTTCAAATGTAACAATTTGCTACCGCCCCCTTCGAACAGCCGATTTTCACGATTGGCTACGTTTCCTCGAAGTTTTCCGTAGACTATGACCGGGTTCGTTTCACGGTTTTTACTCACGGAATTCAACAAGTGCAAAATCTTCGCCTTCACGTGCTTATAGCTCGTTTCCTGCCCGTCATTTTCGCATTGCTGATTGGCGCGAGTTGTGTGCAAGCTGCCAAGCCTAACTTCGTCATCATCTTCATCGATGACCAGGGCTATGGCGACTTAAGTTGCTTCGGATCAAAAACGATCAAGACACCCAACATTGATCGTCTTGCCACAGAGGGAAGAAAGTTCACCAGTTTTATGGTGGCGTCTCCCGTCTGCACGCCATCGCGAGCGGCGTTGCTGACGGCGTGTTATCCCAAGCGTGTCGGCATGCATCAACACGTGCTTTTTCCGGCATCGAAAAAAGGGCTGAGTCCTTCCGAACACACGATTGCAGATCACCTAAAACAACAGGGGTACGCCACTGCCTGTTTTGGGAAATGGCACCTCGGCCACCATCCGGAAGTGCTGCCCACATCCAACGGCTTCGATACCTACTTCGGTATCCCCTATTCGAACGACATGAATCATCCCGACAATAAGGGGAAGCCAAAGGGCGGCTGGGAAGGCATGGACTTGTTGTGGGATGACCCTGAATCAACGCTCACAAAGTGGAAGACGCCGCTGTTCGAAGATGAAAAAATCGTTGAGTTGCCAGTGGATCAACGAACTGTCACGCGACGCTACACACAAAAGGCGATTGATTTCGTAACAGCTCACAAAGAGGAACCGTTCTTAGTCTACCTGCCTCATTCCATGCCGCATATTCCGCTGTACGTTCCGGATGACGTGCGTGATCCCGATTCAATGAACGCTTACAAGAACACTGTGGAACACATCGATTCAGAAGTCGGCCGCCTGCTGGACAGCCTTGATAATCTAAAACTGACCGAAAACACATACGTGATCTACACCACAGACAACGGGCCGTGGCTGCAGTTCAAACATCACGGCGGATCAGCGGGGCCATTGCGAGAAGGCAAGGGAACGACTTTCGAAGGTGGCCAGCGCGTGCCATGTTTGATTCGCGGCCCCGGTATTCCCGCCGGTACGGTCTGCGATGAACTAATGGGAACAATCGACGTCCTTCCAACGATCGCCGCCATCACAAATACGCCACTGCCACAGAACAAAAAAATTGACGGCCTGGATATGTCGAGCCTCTGGATGGGAAACACAGACAATTCGCCTCGCACAGAATTTGTCCACTACACGTCGCAGGGAAATCTGGAGGGGCTTCGCCAGAACAACTGGAAGCTGCTAATCAAGAAACCACGGCAACCCCGTAATCGCAATCGAAAGCAGCAAGGCTCGCCAAAGGCACCGCAGGTAATGTTGTTTGACCTCAGCAAAGACATTGGTGAAAGCACGAACCTGGCAGAATCGAATCCCGATGTCGTTGCCAAACTCCGCTCGCGGATGGAAGAACTGGACGAAGAGATCACGCAGAACGCAAGACCTCCCTGGACGACAGAGTAGGTCGTGGTTCTGATGACCGGCGTGGGCAGTTCGGCTGCTGCTGTCCACGTTTATCAACGCTTCAAAGAAAAACGCTGACGACCGCGCACTGTCACCGCGTCATGTGATTTAGAAACGCATCAGCCAACAGAGTGCGGTATGACGCAGGTTCAACTGCCCGCCTTCGCTGCGGCTTTTGTCGCAGCTTCCTTTTGTTTTTCTTTCGCCTTCTTCTGCGCCTCTTTCTGCTGTTTGCGGCTTTGCGAGAACATTCGGTCCTGGGCATCGATCATTCGGGCGACATAGTAGTTGCCAATCGCTTCACCGATATTCAGCTTGAGTCGTAAACCCGCTTTGTCGGCAATGACAGTCATGCCAGCGTTCTGTTCGCCGCCAAGTTGAAAGACAGGTTCGAGGATCGGGGTTGGTTTTGCGTTGCCCCATATCATCCCCATCGGACTTGGGGGAAACGCGGCGACATTTGCGTCGAGCCATCGAATTAGATTCCCCACTCCGACAGGATCTTCCTCCGGAAGCTGCATCCATTCGTCGATTGCAGCTTTTGCGGTGAAGAGGGGAGCTCGCCCCGCCACGGCACTGTTTGCGCATTGTTCGGAAGCAGACACCAACTTCTTCCACGCATTTTCGTTGCCAGCGGCAAACCACAACGAAGCATTCCGGTGTGCAACGAATACGTGTGACACATTGAGGGAAGTCGTTTGCTGCAGGTTTGCCATGTCTGATTCAGGCAGAGCGACCTGAAGCATCGGCACGCTTTCTTTCTCGAGCATTGCGAACAATCCATCTGGAGGCTCGCCCACTGCGTACGCCAGTGTGTGCAGACTCTTTAACAGATTCGGATTGTTGTCAACCTGAATGCCACCGTAGATCACGCCGTCGGTTTCTTCTGACCAACCGGCCTTCAGCATGACTTCCAGTGTCTGGTGCCGTCCAATTTCGTTCAGCGTTCGGCCAAGTTCTGTCGCCGCATTGACCGCTTCAGCGTCGCCACTGGTTTCTGCGGAGATCGCCTGATTGAGCCACTGAGCCAGCGCGTCCAGAGTTGGATCTGATTCTTCAAACAGCTTTATGCAGAGATGCAGTG
>CAYZYB010000361.1:0-5569 GCA_964481505.1 uncultured Planctomycetaceae bacterium
TTATCAAGGCGCATGCTTTCCATTCCGCGAAGGCTTTGGTTCCGGGACGCTGTCGGTCCGACTAACGGACGATGGATCCATGTTTGTCGGCGGCACAAATCGAGGATGGGGATCTCGTGGCACAAAACCGTACGCTTTGGAACGACTCAACTGGACAGGCAAGATGCCTTTCGAAATTCACGAAATGCGTGCAAAGTCAGATGGCTTTGAGCTCACTTTCACTCACACTGTCGACAAAGACTCCGCTGGCAATCCGGATTCTTACACGCTGGAAACGTACGCTTACATTTTTCAGTCGTCTTACGGCAGTCCGGAAGTGGATCACACCACGCCTTCGATCACAAAGATCGAAGTCGGCGAAGACCGACAGTCTGCGCGACTCTACATTGACAGACTCCAGCGGGGTCATGTGCATGAACTGTCCGCCAGAGGCGTAAAGTCCACAAAGGGCCTGCCTTTGCTGCATTCTGACGCTTATTACACGCTGAACTACATCCCGCAGTCGTAGACGTTCTCGGAATAAAACCGAGAAGATTGTGCGCGCAGCCAGCGATTTCATGGTTACAAAACACATCACTTCTCGGTTTTCCGAACGTCAATGTGGCTCATTCCAACGGGCGATGGTCGACGTTATCATTGGCCGCACATCAGCGAATCAGCCACAACGGTCCATCAGCGACACGAACAATCATGAAAGTTGCTCTGTTCATTCCGTGTTATGTCGATCAGTTTTATCCGCAGGTCGGAATGGCCACGGTAAAAATCCTCGAACACTTCGGCATCGATCACGCCTTCCCGGACGCTCAAACCTGTTGCGGCCAGCCTATGGCGAATTCCGGATGCATGCCGGAAGCGAAACCGCTGGCACTGAAGTTCGTCGAGATCTTCAAAAAGTACCACTATGTTGTGGCGCCATCCGGGAGTTGCGTTTCGATGGTTCGCAATCACTACAGCAGCTTCTTTGATGACGACAACATCGAAGCCAACGAAGTCCGCCGGCGCACGTTCGAACTGGGAGAGTTTCTGACAAAAGTGCTCAAGGTCGATCAGCTGACCGGCAGGTTTCCACATAAAGTGGGAGTGCACCAAAGCTGTCACGGCTTGCGAGAACTACGATTGGGATCTTCGTCTGAAGTGATGACCAAACGACCGGAACTGGTCAACGATCTTCTAAGCAATTTCGAAGGCATCTCCTTTGCGGAGCTCGAGCGAAAGGACGAATGCTGCGGTTTTGGCGGAACATTCGCTGTTGCTGAAGAAGCAGTCTCCTGCATGATGGGAGAAGATCGAATTCGCGATCACTTGAACGCCGGCACAGAAGTACTGACCGCCGGCGACATGTCCTGCCTGATGCATTTGGACGGAATCATCAAACGGCAAAAACACAAAATTCGCGTGATGCACTTCGCGGAAATCATCGCAGAAGCCCTGTAGGCCTAAAGACCGCTCGGCAAAACGAATCACGCTGAAGGAAGCAAGAATGTCACATCCAGCACTCGCCCAGGTCTTCGTCGACAACAAGCCTCGAGCCCAATGGCACGACAAGGCGTTGTGGTTTGTTCGTCAAAAGCGTGACCGCATGGCGAACAGCATCCCCGAATGGGAAGACCTGCGACAACACGCCTCGTATATTAAGCAGCACACGATGTCGCTGCTGCCGGACTATCTCGAACAATTCGAAAAGAACGCAAAGGCGAACGGCATCCACGTTCACTGGGCGCAGGACGGGGAAGAGCACAATCGGATCGTGCACGAAATTCTGCAGCAGCACAATGTGCAGAAACTGGTGAAAAGCAAGTCGATGCTGACCGAAGAATGCCACCTGAATCCCTACCTCGAAAAAAATGGTATTGAGGTCGTCGACACCGACCTGGGCGAATGGATTGTTCAACTTCGCGAAGAACCTCCCAGTCACATCGTGCTGCCCGCCATTCACTTAAAGAAGGAAGATGTTGGCGAAACGTTTCACCAAAAAATCGGCACAGAAAAAGGCGCCTCTGACCCGGCGTATCTGACAGAATCCGCCCGCAACGAGCTGCGACAGCGATTCTGTATGGCTGACGCCGGGCTAACGGGAGTCAACTTTGCGATTGCCGAAACCGGCGGTTTTGTGGTGTGTACAAACGAAGGAAACGCTGACCTGGGCGTGTCCCTTCCAAAGCTTCACATTGCCAGCATGGGCATGGAAAAACTGATTCCGCGAGCGTCCGACCTTGCTGTGTTTTTGAGGTTGCTGGCACGCTCCGCCACCGGTCAGCCGATCACGACCTATTCCTCTCACTTCCACGGGCCCCGCGAAGGCAGTGAACTTCACATCGTGATACTGGACAATGGCCGCAGCGAAATCCTGAAGTCGCCCGAATTTCGTCGCAGTCTGAACTGCATTCGATGTGGTGCCTGCATGAATACCTGTCCTGTTTATCGTCGCAGTGGCGGACACAGTTACGAATCCACCGTGCCCGGGCCAATCGGTTCTATCCTGACACCACTTAAAGATCCGGAAGCTCACAGTTCGCTGCCGTTTGCCTGCAGCCTGTGTGGATCCTGCACAGATGTGTGCCCGGTGAAAATTGACCTGCATCATCAGTTGTTTGCCATGCGTGGTTTTCTGGATCGCAAAAAACTGATAGGGATGTCTAAGAAGATGTCGATGAAGTTCGTCGCAGGCCTGCTGTCCAGTAAGTGGATCTTCAGCAGCGCTGGCAAAGCGGCAAGGACGGCCTTGCGATGGATGCCACGATTCGCTGTTTACAATCCACTCAACCAGTGGGGTAACCAGCGGGATCTTCCTGACGCTCCAAAAGATTCTTTTCGAGCGCAATATGCCGCTCACGAGAAAGACAAACGGTCGAAGAAATCGAATGGTGAGGGAGGCCGGTCATGAGCGATTCATCTCGCGATCAGATTTTCGCTCGCCTGCGATCCGCTCTGCCGGAATCCGTCGCACTGCCGGATCTACCATCGACAGGGCCCTGGATAACTTTCGAGGATCCGTTTGAACGATTCTGCGAAGTGTTGCAGACCGTTGGCGGAATATGCCATCGTGTTCCGACATTGGCAGCTGCGAACGAAGGCTTGAACCAGATTTCCGAATGGCAAAATGCCAAAGTGCGACTTTCTGTGGTTGATGGAGTTGGTGATTCGACGTTTGATCTGGCTGCAATTGATGACCCGCACGATCTGGAGAACGTGGACTTCGCGGTTCTGCGTGGACACTTCGCCGTCGCCGAAAATGGTGCGATCTGGGTGACTGACGATCTGGTAAAACATCGCGTGCTGTATTTTCTTCCGCAGCGACTTTCGATCGTGGTTCCGTCGAGCCAGATCATTAACAACATGCACGAAGCGTACGATCGAACGGAAATTGGCAAGCACACGTTCGCTGCATTCATTTCCGGCCCTTCCAAGACAGCAGACATCGAACAATCGCTGGTGATCGGCGCCCACGGCGCGCGAGCGTTGACAGTGTTCGCCGTCGATGACCTCGGCTAACTCAGTCGTCTTAAAGAACGTTTGGGATTCTCGGCTCCAAATCCCGGTTTGAGACTGCATATTCGCGATTGCGAAGTGTAAGACGTTTTGCTGAGTAAGAAACGTCGCCTTCAACGCGTCGTCATAGAATTGACGGTATCGACTCTTTCCGGGGGATCATTGATGACTCAAGAAACTCAAACAGCACGTCTTTTTTCCGGCTTCGCACTGCTCGTTGTTGCGACAGCCACCATGACCAGCGCCGCGGCACAGGATCAAGCTGTTGATCGTCCCCAGAGTTTTGCTGTGGTAGAACTATTTACATCACAGGGGTGCAGTAGTTGTCCGCCAGCGGATCACTTATTGCGGCAAATTGCGGAAAACAACGAACGCACCGGGACGAACGTATACCCGCTGTCGTTTCACGTCGATTACTGGAACCGGCTGGGTTGGAAAGATCCGTTTTCGTCGGCCGAGTATACGAAACGTCAGCGAGCCTACGCGAGTTTGATGCGTGAACGCGGAGTCTATACGCCGCAGATGATTGTTGGCGGCACAACGGGGTTTGTCGGTTCGGATGGTAAAAAGGCGAAAGCGGCCATCATGGAGAGCCGCAACGACCAACGTGTCGGCGTGCTGATCGCCAAATCGATTCCTCTGCCGAACCATGAATTCAAAGTGGACGTCACGGCAGGCGAAATCGACGACGGGACGCTCATCAACTTTGCGCTTGTACAGACAGAAGCAACAACGCAGGTGCCGCGTGGAGAAAATGCGAACCGAAAACTATCGCACCGCAACGTCGTGCGTGACTTCAAAGTGGCTCAGCTTTCCAACAAAGCAGCAACCGCCACGTTGAAGCAACCGGACGACGCTGATAGATTTTCGATCATCATTTACGCTCAGCGTGCAAAAACCGGAAAGATCGTCGCCGCTACTCGTGTCGGTGCGACGAGTAACGATTTTTAAGCGCGGCACCGTTGAATCCTGAGCAGAATCCTTCCAACACGGGAGTAATCTTCGACAAATTCTCGATACAGGAGTACCATATCATCACCGCGTTGGAGCGAACAACCTCCAGCATCTGGCCGATGACACCTCACCGAGACCACGAAGATTCGCATGATGATTCGCCCCGCCACGTCTGTCTTAGTCCTGTTTTTGTGTTCGATGGGACTCCCCGTCGTTGCTGACGATGCCGTCGACTTCGGTCGAGAAATCCTGCCTCTGTTGTCTGACAACTGCTTCAACTGCCACGGTCCCGACGAAGCAAATCGAGAAGCCGACCTGCGACTGGACAAAAACGAATCGGCTCTTCAGAAACTGGATTCCGGATATGCGGCCATTGTTCCTGGCAATGCTGAGGCCAGCGAATTGTTCCGCCGGATCATTTCCAGCGACTCAGACTTAAAAATGCCGCCGACGGATTCGGGCAAGCAGATGTCGGTCGATCAGATCGCGCTGATCAAAAAGTGGATCAATGGCGGCGCGCAGTGGGGAGGACACTGGGCCTTCCAGCCACCAAAAAAGCCAGCCGTGGTCGCGCCTACAGACAGCTGGACCACAAACAATCCGATTGACAACTTCATCCACGCGAAGCTGAAAGCTGAAGGCCTTTCGCCCGAAGCGCGCGCGGCAAAAGAAACGCTTATTCGCCGAGTGACACTCGATCTCATTGGGCTGCCCGCAACGATCACCGAAGTGGATGCGTTCTTAGCCGATACCTCAACGCAGGCATTCGAACGTGTTGTCGATCGTTTGTTGAGTTCGCAGAAATACGGTGAGCACATGGGGCGCATCTGGCTGGATGCGGCGCGCTATGGAGACACCCACGGATTGCATCTGGATAACGAACGATCGATCTGGCCCTATCGTGATTGGGTGATCGACGCATTCAACAGCAACCAACCGTTTGATCAGTTCACTGTCGAACAGATCGCCGGCGACCTGCTGCCGACGCCGACGTTGACTCAGCGAGTGGCCACTGGATTCAACCGTTGCAACGTCACCACCAGCGAAGGCGGATCAATTGATGACGAATACTACGTACGCTACGCGGTCGATCGTGTCGAAACGACATCCACAGTCTGGCTGGGCC
>CAYZYB010000362.1:0-5560 GCA_964481505.1 uncultured Planctomycetaceae bacterium
GCAGTACAGAGTCGGCTGCTTCACGATGTTGTACGAAAGTGTCTTACAACCGGCGATTCTGTACAAACCGAGTTTGAAACTGATGATGAAACAGCACGCCATCTGGCCGTTCGTGCGACCTGTCTCCCCGGCGAACCGGCTCACGGAGTGGTGGTAGTACTTCACGATATCACAGAGTTACGACGTTTGGAAAATCTGCGACGAGAATTCGTCGCTAACGTTTCGCATGAACTAAAAACGCCGCTGGCTTCCATCACGGCGTACGCTGAAACTCTTCGCCTGGGAGCGATGGACGACCGTGAAAACAACATGCGTTTTCTGGTTCAAATCGAAGATCAGGCTGAACGACTTCACCAACTGATTCTGGACATGCTGCAAATTGCCCGCGTCGAATCTGGCGAAGAAGCCTTCGAGATCACTCAGGTACAGATACGACATAGTGTTGAAGCTTGCTGTACTCGCCATTTCGAACCTGCACAACGAAAACAGATCGACTTGGTAGTCGAAACCCAGGGAGAAGATTCGAGTGTCGTTGCTGATGAAGATGGCTTTGATACCATCCTGGATAACCTGGTCAGCAATGCAATTAAATACACCCCCGAAGGCGGTCGAGTCGTCATACGGTGGCGTGACGACAACGATCATGTCGCGCTGGAGGTGCAGGACACCGGAGTCGGCATCCCGCCACAGTATCAAACGCGAGTTTTTGAGCGGTTTTACCGTATTGACAAGGCCAGATCCCGGCAGCTTGGTGGGACGGGACTGGGACTGTCAATTGTGAAGCATCTCTGCCATGCGTTTGGTGGGACGGTAACCCTAAATAGTGTCGAAGGATCAGGGAGTACGTTCTGCGTTCGCCTGCCCAAAGCTCCGTCGAATACTCAATCTTCGGAGTTGCCATAAGTTCTGTAGATCTTCATCGTTTCTTCACACTAGGTTTTTACTAGTACGTCAAATCGATAACGAAACTCGGCACGTAGAAAAGAGTGATGGAAAAAGCGACTGTTCTCATTGTCGAAGATGATCAATCATTGGCTGAGGTCATCAAGTACAACCTGCAGCGTGAGGGATACGAAGTCCTTCTGGCCCATGACGGTCAGGACTGTCTGGACCAGGCTGTTGCACGGCAACCCGATGTTATCGTTCTGGACTTGATGCTCCCTGTCCTGGACGGACTCGAGGCCTGCCGGCAGCTGCGAGCCAATGCCGCGACCAAGACGATTCGTATCCTGATGTTGACCGCCAAAGCGGAAGAGTCGGACCAGCTGATCGGCTTTGGAGTTGGAGCCGACGACTATGTCACCAAGCCTTTCAGTGTTCAGATTCTGCTTGAACGAATCAAGGCACTGTGCCGCCGCGATGCCGAATCGCAAGCCGTTCCAGTAATCGCCAGTCAAGGCGTAACAATCGATCCAGTGCGGCACCGTGTCACGGTCGACGAAGCCGTGGTCGATCTGACCGGAAGTGAGTTTCGGTTGCTGGAGTGTCTGTTACGACAACCCGGGCGTGTCTTCAGCCGCAGTGAACTCATCGACCTTGCTCTGGGCGAAGACTCGTTGGTGTTCGAACGAACCATTGATGTCCATGTGCGATCGCTGAGAAAAAAACTGACGACGCACGCTGACGTGGTGCAAACAGTTCGTGGCTTCGGATACAAGTTCCGCCACCCATCAGATTCCCAGTGAATTTCGGCTCGCGCCTAAGCAGAAAAGTCTGAACTCAGGGCGCGCCTGGTCAGAGTTAGAGAAAACGAATGATATGGGGCGGCACAGAGCCAAATGGGCCTGGTTGGCGGCAGGTGAGTGGCGAGTTTAGTCACTAATATCGACAGTGTCTTCATCTTCTGGCGGATGCGACATGATCGCCGGGCGACTTAAGGCATATCCCTGCAGGAGATCAAAGCCAATTTCGTGACAGATCTCAATCATCTCTTCGTTTTCGATTCCTTCCGCGACCGTCAGGGCTCCCTCCTCTTTGACCCCTCTTATGATCGCCCTGAAGAATCCGAACTGCTCTTTGGAGACTTCCCGCAGGTCGTGAATCAAAGCGCTGTCGAACTTGATATAGTCTGACGGAGCACAAATCAGCTCTCGAAAACGGGCCTGACCGGCACCGAAGTCGTCGAATGCGAGCTGAACTTCGATTTCCTGCAATGCTGATCGCAGCGAGCGAACAAGCCCTGGCTCCATAATAGCGCGTTCATGGATCTCAAGGACCATCGGCCGGGCTGGCCATTCCGAACGCAATCGTTGCATCTGTGGAACCACAGTGTCCAGCAAAGACTCACTCGGATGTGTGTTCAGGAACAGTGGCAGCGCTGACGGTAGGCAGATGCTGTGAGCGACTCCCATTTCCCGACACAGTAGAGACAGCTCAACTTCTTTTCCGCTGGCCTCAGCCGCCGCAAACATCGCCGCTGGGTTCGACACGCCATCCAATTCGCTGCGGGCCAGAAACTCATATCCGTGAATGTCTCTTTCAGTGAGCGTATGGATTGGTTGAAAGCACGCCTCCAGCCTACGACCTTCGATAAGTTCAATCAGACCTCGCGAAGCTTCCAACTCCGGCGAAGTGTACTGCTTCGTTTTCATGGCAAAGCCATCGGCAGTCTCTTTGAGAATTTCATTTGCTGACTGTTTTCGGACGCCCAGCTGTAAGCTAATGTCGCCGAGTTCAAGCCAGTCTCCTTCCGCCAACAGCGTCTCACCAGCGACTTGCTCATTGTTGACGAAAGTACCATTGGTGCTGCCGAGATCCCGTAGCCAGAGCGCTCCGCCCTTTTCTTCAATCACCGCGTGCGTACTGCTGACGACGGGAGATCCAACGGAAAGTTCCAAATCCGGGCGGCGACCGATTCGGAAAGGCATCTTTGAGACGTCCACCGTTTGAACAGACGAATCAGGTTGCATCTTTCCGGTAAGCGTCCAAATGGGCAATTGGCCGAGCTCTGCCGGGCGGCATTTTTTTGCGGAAGTCATGAAGTGCGCTCAGTTGATGTAGATCAGGTGGTGAAGAGTTCTCCATGTGGTACAGCACGTTGGCCCGCGAGCATGCCCTGTTAGTAAAATCGCCCTTGAGTACGGCCTGCCAATAGTAGAAGAAACCCGAACCGGCATTTTCATCGACAAACAGCCCTCACAAGCCCTCACATGTTGCGAAAACCTTATCGAATGTGAACAGTTTGAGCCGCAAACCGGGGGAGAACAAGTCCCCAGGCGTCGCCGACAATGCTCCAAATGGTGAATACGCCCTGTTCAGCCAGGGAATCACCAGGAACAACGTGGGAATCAACAGCAAACGCCATTCGTGATTGGCATTCGAATATTCCGGATGTTCCGTCTCAATAAACTGTGTCGACTTTGACGATCACTACTCCGCAGGACGTTCGGTCGGGGGGCTCGACGTTCAGCTAAAGCAACCGGCCATGTTTGCCGATTGCCGAAACTTTCGAATACAGAAAGCTGTGTTCGAAGAACGAGGAGATCGCCCCCAACGAACTTTTGTGTGGGGCGGATTGGTGAAAACCAGAAAATCGAATTCAGCAAAAATCGTCCTCCTGACGGCCTTTGGCACACTGGCGTTTTATCTCTTCGCCACCATCGCGCCCTCCTTGCCTGGCCTCGCGGACTTTGGCAGTTTTGTACAGCGTTACTTCTGCGGACACCCGCTCGAATACATCAGCACAGTGATGTTCTTCAGTGGGCTTTCCATACTGTTCGTAAAGTTCCTGCAACTGAAGCCGGAACGAAGTGCGCTCGCCGAATCTGCGAATTTCTCGGCCAGTTCCGGAGATTCCGATCACGAAACGTTGCTGCAGGACTGGTGCAACGCACAACCGGAATTCGGCGAGACGGAGCTGCACAGTCGAGTCAACGACGTCTTGAAATATGTTCACAGTTCTGGCCGATCCGGACTGGAAGAACACCTGCGTTACCTCGCGGAACTGGCTTCGGAGCGACTGCATCAAACGTATGCCACGATTCGTACCATCACGTGGGCCATCCCGATCCTTGGTTTCCTTGGCACGGTCATTGGCATCACGATGGCGATCGCCAACGTGACACCGGAGCAGCTGGACACGTCACTTGGTGAAGTCACCAGTGGGCTGTCCACGGCCTTTGATACAACAGCATTGGCTCTGGGAATGTCTATCGCCATGGTGTTTGCGTCATTCATGATGGAAAAGGCCGAACAGGCAGTGCAGAACGATGTCGAACAATTTGGTATCGACAAGCTGCTGCCCCTATTCGGTGACGCCACCGAAACATCGCCGAGTTCTCACTCGAATTTTGACTCTTCGGAGCAATTCAGGGAATCTCAGCGACAGGCATGGGCCGAACAACTGGCCGAGCTAAAAGACACGTGGAGTGCGTTGCTGCAGCAGCATGCAAATTTTATGAAAGAAACGCTGGACGCCGAAGTGCAGCAGACTTTGCGGATACATCGTGAATCATCCGACGATGCTCGAGAGGTCTACGCAGCTGCATTGCATCAATCGAGCGGCGCGGTTGTTGAGCAAACGCAATCCATGCTGGCAACATTTGAAGAACGCATCGACACCTGGCAAGCCGCGTTGATGACCAGTTCGCAGAGTTCTGTTCAACAGAGCGAAGCTCTGCACGAATTAGGAGCAACTCTACTGCGAATGACGGAGACAGAAGAACGTCTGACGCAACTGCAGAAACTGCTTACAGACAACCTTCAGGCACTAAATGTTGCTGACACAATGGAGCAAACGGCCAGCAGTCTGACAGCGGCAGTTCATGTCCTCACGGCAAGAACTTCCGGCAAAAGGGCCGCTTAGACAAACCGATTCTGACTTCGAAACAATTACGGACGGATCAGACTCCGCCAAAAATTTGACTGTAAGGGAATAGCAGAACGACACCATGGCACGGCGCAGCTCCAAAAAAACCGCGATTTCGCTGTTTCCCTTTCTTGCAGTACTTGTCTGCACAATGGGCGCGCTGATTCTCTTGCTATTGGTGACGACACGCAGGATGCACAAAGATCAGCAAAAGGCATCCGGCCTCGTTGAGCACACGTGGGAAGAATTTCAGGATCCATTGAAGGTCGCGTCAAACGAAACGGAGGCGAAAGCATTCGTGATCGCTCTTGATGAAACCCGCTCCACTGATGCTGCTGAGCCAGTCAATGATTTTTCGATAGACCTGCTGCCACCGACACCGGTGGTTGATGCCAGCACTGTAAAAACGGTCGTCGATCCTTTTCTGCGCGACGCGGAAATCAGAGAGAAAGAAGCGGAAGCCGAACAACTTCAGGCGCAGCTCGATCTCGAACGAAAAAAGCAGCAGTTGCTGATGGAAAAAATCGCCGCTGCGAAAGTCGACTTAAGAAACAGCGACGACGAGTCTGAAGAGTTTCGACTGCAGGCCCTGCAACTGGCCGAACTTGAACGGCAGGAAAGCGAACTTGCGAAGACGTTGGCGAAGAAGCAGGAAACTCTTGCTCGACTGCGTTCCGAATTGACACACAGCGAGCAGATGACGGCGCAAGCTGACGAACTGCTGCAAAAACAGGAATCCGCGCTCGTCAGCCT
>CAYZYB010000363.1:0-5559 GCA_964481505.1 uncultured Planctomycetaceae bacterium
GATTTGGAGTGTCCTGCAACGCCAGAAACTGTCGCGCCATCTGCATACCGTGCTGCAGGTTTGTGAAGTGCGGCGGAATGTGAGTTTCACTGATGTCGTCGCGACTCATGTCGGCTCGCAGACGCACAACCGGATTCGTGATGGTTGGAATCTTGGGCATGAGGTTGATGAGATCCCCCGGCGGAACCACTTTGGCAAATGTGGCGACTTCGATAAAACGCAGAAAGTCACCAGGAAATTCGCCCGTGATCAGCCCGTTAAGAGCCAGAGCCATTTTCTTGACGTTGATGTACTGACCGTCGTAGCGCATCGAACCGCTCATGTCCATGAGCACAACGGTGGCGCATTTGGGATTGTTTCGCGTGCGGTGAATTTCGATGTCGTCCTGCCGCAGGCGAATGGGACGTTCCGTGCCCTGCCGCAGCATGGCGTTGATCATGGTTTGCGGAATGTCCATCTGCGAAACGGAGTCTCCAAATTCGTAGGGACGTGTTCGCTGAGTTTCCACGGCTCCTTCGCCGTCGACAGCGTTTGGGTGACGGCCGGACTTTGATGCTTCGAGGTTGCTGAAAATGCGTTCGAGCAGTTTGCCCTGAAACAGTTTGTAAGCTTTGGGAGACAGGTGAACCTGACCGTCTTTGCCGGTGATGCCCTGATTCTCCATCAGGTCTTTAAGATATTGCTGCACCTGTTCCTGGAACTGGCGCATGTTTTCGATCTGTTCTGAATCGGCGAATTCGGACAGTTCGTCAAGATCGATGATGGCCAGCTGAGCGTTCTCTTTGGCGTCTTCGAGTTGCTTGAGAAGTTCGTCAATTTGCTTCAGTTCGTTCAGGATCTCGATCGCCTGCGGAATCGTCATGCCTTCGCGACCAGTGAATTCGTATTCGGACGCCAGGAAATCGATCTGGTATTTTTCGCCCAACGTTTCCATGAGTCGCAGAAGTTGTGATGCGAATCGGGGATCAGAACGTTCGGCCTGATACCACAGATGTTCCAGCTGATAAATCTGTTCGTCACGAACCGCGCGGTTGAATGACTTGGCCTGCTTTCCTGACGGTCGAGCCGCCTGAACGTCTTTGCGGAACTTCTTCTCTACCTTCTTAACAACCGAATCCGTTTCATACTTCGCAAGAATTCGCTGCTTGCGTTCTTCCAGCTGCTTGAGCAGCTGATCCAGTGATGGCCCGAGCCCTGCAAACTGTCCGGGATCGAGCTTGATCGCATTGGCGATTTCTTCTTCGCTGAATTCCCGCATCGAACCAAACTGCAGCATGTGGTCAAACACGGGCGACACCAGGTCCGGCGGCGGTTCGCTGGGCGACGGAAACTGCGCAGGATCGAATTTTTGATACGTGTGGATAATTCCACCACGGTTCGGGTTATTGTCTGAAGTTGGCATTCGATTCTGACTGCGGGACGGTCGACACGAGAAGGCTGCAGCAGATTATACGCACAACACCCCCAACGTCTGCCATTCGTTTCAAAAAGTAGCCGTCATCGCTCCGCGGGACGAGCCAGCAGAAAAGACTCACGGAAATCAACCGGCTACAGCGGAGCCTTACGGCTGTCAGCCACATTGTTTGGGCGGTTAGGATCCGGTCGGATTGGGAAGGTTTTTCGTGAGCGTTATCTGCGCGGCTCATCACGGCGGAGCGTGATGGCGACGTTGGTTACGCCACGGTGAAATCCTGTTGCACGCTCCATGGGCCAGCGATGTTGCCGCTGGTGATGGCTCGCACCCAGATTCGGTACGTGCCGGAAGTGAACGCGGTTGGTGCGGTGTACCTGAAATCTGTCAGGTCGTCGATACGAATGACGCTCTGCTCGCCGGTGGTGAGGTTGTTGATTTGCAGGGCGTAGCGTGCGGCCGTTGCGATCGGTTGCCAGTTGATGGTTGGGATGTTCGATGTGGACACAGAAGCTGTCACTCCGGTGACTCGACCGTTGGTGTTGAATTTCGTCCCGATACTCCACGGCCCCGGAACACCAGCGGCATCGCGAGCTCGCAGCCACCATGTCCAGTCGCCGGTTGAGAGTGACGCAACGTCGACCGAAGTACCGGAAACTTCCGTTCGCAGTCCGTCATGAATGGCCCCGCCAACCGGAGCCGGGGTGTCGTTCAGAAAATACACGTCGTAACTGCTGGCTCCGGCAGCTGGCTGCCAGCTGAAGGTCGTACTGCCGCCAAATGTGCCGCCGATGGGAGCCGTTGGTGCGACGTTGATGTCGGAAACCGATGCATCGATCGTGAACGCAACACCACGGCCCCATACCGTGCTGCCATCTGCCAGTGTTGTTCGAATCCAGACCCTGTAGTCGCCGTTGTTTAATGCGGGAACGTTATACTGCGCCGATGGAGAAACCGTCGTGCGCGAAAACGCTCCGGGCGTGCCGGCTTTGCTGATGTAGACGTCGTATTCCTGAGCATCCGGAACCTGCGGCCACGAAATTTCCGGGATGCCGACGGCGTTAAACGTCAGCGGCGTGCTGATGTGCGTGCGGCCTCCGGTGGTGAATTCCGCAGGATCGCCCCACGGTCCGGTTGCGCCATCGGCTGCGACGCCACGAATCCACCAGCGATAGTCTCCGTCAGGCAACGGTGTTGCGGGCGTGAAACTGTTTCCCGTGATTCCCGATTCGTTGATCAGAACGCCGGGGCCCGTGATGTAAATCTGATGAGTGGCCGCGCCTTCGACGGTCGTCCATGTGAACTGCGCTGGCGAATCCAGGATCGCTCCAACGGGAGCCGTCTGTGCGGGAGAGACGCTGTAGGTCGCTCGGCTGGACCACGTGCCCTGATAGTTGCCGACACCGATGGCTCGTACCCAAATATGATGCTCGCCGAATTCGAAATTCGTTTCCGGTGTGAACGTGCGATCCTGAACCGTTGTATCGGCAACGATCTCTCCAGACGTTTGGTTGCGGATAAAGATGCGGTAACTGGTCGCTCCACCAATGGCAGCCCAGCTGATTGTTGGTCTCAGATTGTTGTCTGCTGGCAGCGGCAGAATGGAAGGAACACCATCGACCTGAAATGTGCCGGTCGCCCAGTCCGATTGTCCACCGTCGGCAAAGTTCGCTCGCACCCACGAACGATAGCTCCCGATCTGCAAATCGCCCACATCGGCGGCGGGACTCACGCTGGTGCCGGTGACTGTGGTGTTCAGCACAGGGTTGGAGTCACTGCCGATCAACTGCAGCCAGACCTGATACGAAACGGCTTCATCAAGCTCCGTCCAGGTGATCGTGGGTTGCCGGTTCTCAGACGTTCCCACCGGTCCCGTCACTTCGATCGCCGGAACGATCGACTCTTTGTCGAGAAACGTCACTGCAAAACCACCGGCGGCCCCGTCGAAATCGTCGCCCGACAGATTGTTGATAACAGAAAAGTCAATAGCGGTGACGAGGTCTCCCGTTTGGACGCCGTCGGCAATGCCGGAAATCGTGACGACCTGCGGGATGTTCCAATTGGCCTCAGTGAACGTGAGCGATGAAGCGTCAACGGAAACTCGCGGCGGCGTTGCAGCAGAAACAGAAACTGTGACCGAAGATGCGGGAGCTTTCGTCAGAGCAACGGTGATGGTATCGGATCCCTCTTCCGGCACTTCGGTGAAGTTGTCGGTGTGTTCCACAACCAACGTGGCGGCGACCGGAAATTCGAACGCTCCGATATCAATTCGCGGTGTGAGATCCTGATTGCCGTTGACGACGCGATCAAATCCGGTACCGCGCTGATCGTACAATGCGGGCGGATCAAACGAACTCGGATCAAAATTCGGATCCCCCGCGTCAATCGCCGGACTCCCGGGAATCAAAGCGTGAGTCTGAGTTGGCCCGCCATTGTCAGCGAGAGACGCAAGAACAGTTGCGACGTCAAGCAACTCCCGCCCACCGCTGCCATCGTCTTGCCCGACGATGTTGCCATCTGTGCCATCAATCATGCCGCCTGCGGAATTGGGATCACCAATCAAATTGAAAACGCCACCGATGGTTCGCCCGTCGAGGTCCAAGTCATCGGGTACTCCGGCATCTAGCACATTTCCAGCGATTATCGAATGACTTACATCGAAGTTAGCTCGGCCTCTAATCCCACTGCCACCTTCTGATGTGTTATTGACAATTGTTGTTCGAATGATCTCCATTGTTGGAGCAAATTCGAACTGTCGGATACCGCCGCCGTCGCCTGTGGCGACATTCATACTGATTGTGCTGTCAGTGACACTCGCCACTCTGCTATTAAAAATGCCGCCGCCGCCGCCAGCTCTGTTTCGAGTTATCAGACTCGAAATAACTTCAATCGTGCCCTCATTTGTTAGCCCCCCCCCAGCACTTCCCTGATTATCTGCAATTGTAGATCGTGAAATAGTCGTTCTGGCACTTGTCCAGTTTGCGATTCCCCCACCGTTTGAAAACGCGCGGTTTGCGTTGATTGACGACTCTGTGATCCTCACTGTGTCCGTGTTGAGGAATATACCTCCACCGAATGTTCGCGCGATGTTGTTCTGCACCGTTATGCCAATAAACTCAGATGGGCCTATGGCTAGTATGCCACCACCGCTTGCCTTTGACTCGCTGTTTTCTACCGTAACCGATGTGAGCAAGAACGATTCCCTTGAAATGATCCCTCCTCCGGATTCTTCGGGGGTCGGGAGGGAATCGTCACCGTCTGTTTCAAATCCATTCGTGACAGTCATTCCTGAAATCGCAACATCAATCAGGTTATTTTCATCGCCATCATCAATGTTGAAGATTCGCGACTGCTGGTCGGCGTCAATCGTGAGTCGCTCCTGTCCCGGCCCGGTGATGGTGACCGAATCTGTGATCGCGTACTCGCCCAGTGTCAGCGTGATCGTTTGAGAGCTTCCGAACACACCGGCATCAAAGGAAATGGTGTCTGCTCCGGCCGCAGCATTCGCAGCTTCAATTGCCTCCCGCAGACTCACGTCCCCAGCCGACATGTTGCCATCGGATTCGTCCACCACCGTGTCCACCACAAACGCCGCCAGCAAAGCCCGGTCTTCCAGGCACTCAATCGCCGCGGACGCCAGCACAAATCGAGCGGATTGCTGGCGTCGTCGTTTCGATCGGTTGGCAGATCGCAGACCAACTCGCCTGATCCAGTTCGCCACGTTCATCTCGCCGGTTCCTCAATCGCTGTGAATCAGGATGCTTAGCAGTTCTCGGGAGCTCACCCGCCGGGGCATCTGCGACAGCATGCTACTCCCGCCAGGATCACTCAGCAACCTTTGTCGCGAATTGCCTGGTAGATGATCTCCGGAATCATCTGTGTCTTGCTGTTTCAACCACGGAATAGACGGAAGACACGGAAAAATCACAGCCTGCGTGCGTTTGCGATTCTTCCGTGTTTTTCGTTTCTTCCGTGGTTGCTCCAAAAATGTAGCCGTCATCGCTCCGCGTGACGAGCCGGCACGGAAGACGCACAAACATCAAACCGGCACAGCGGAGACTTGCGGCTGTCAGCCAAATTGTTTGGGCGGTTGTGATCCGGTTGGATTGGGAAGATTGTTTGTGGGCGTTAGATGCACGGCTCATCAC
>CAYZYB010000364.1:0-5538 GCA_964481505.1 uncultured Planctomycetaceae bacterium
AAACTTCGACGAGTGTTTCAGCAGGTGGCGAACTTCAGACGGCGTCGCATTGTCGCCAGGCCGAGGCACCTTTTTGGACAGAGTCCCAGCAATGTGGATCTGATTTAAGAAAGTGCGTTGCCCTGATGCACCCGGCGGCTATCAGTTCTTTACGGTTCGCCGGTTCATCATTTCCGGGACGGCTTCGTCTTCGTAGGTGCCAAAGCCCGTCACGAATTCCAATTCACTCAGCGTCTGCTCTGTTTCCTTGATACTACCAGCTACTGTGTCGACCTGATTCGACAACAAGCCGGAATCCCCTTTGCTGATTCCGGTTTCGGCCAGCGAACGAATTTTGTTTTCGAGCCGTTTCTCTTCCGCCTTAACCAGTTCGTAACTGTCGCGGGCTTGTTCGAAGTTTGCCTTTCGTTCCATGCAGGTGGACAGGCTATCCTTGAGCGTTGCGACAATGCGTTCTCGCTTTTTGTTTCCCGAACGAGATTCTTCACGCTTGAGGCGACCTTCGATCTGGTGAATTTCACGCTCAATCTTATCGATCGTTGTTGTTTCGAAAAATCGGTTCAGGGAATGTTCTGTGTACAGCAGTTTCAGATAAAGCCACAACAGACGATCGAGTCCTTCGAGTCGCGCGGCGACAACGAACTCGTCGGATTCCGCTCCCTGAGTGGACTGGAATTGTTTGGTGATCGTCCGCATCTCATCGCACTGCTCCATCAAAGATTCGTAGCGTCGTTGAGCACCGCGCGGCAGTGTGCTGAGCATGAGTCTCGCACGAGTTTTCGCGGCTTCGGCATCGTCCGCCTTCAATTTGCGGTGTTCTATCAGATCGACGTGCTGTCGAAATTTTGGATGTGTGCCGACAAAGCCCAGCCACGCGACTTCGGCGGCGGCAATCAACGGCAGTCCGATTTCCCACTGCCCGGACACGGCGGTAAAGGCGACGCCTCCGGCAATCCCGAGTAGGTTCCAGTGGTTGACGAAAGCTGACTTGAGGTATTTCAGGAGTTTCACGAGGCAGTGGCGGGCTTAACAGGCGTTTTGCTTGATGGAACGTTGTTTTCTGAGTCCGGTTGACCGGATTCCAATTCTTCTAGGATATCACGAATCTGAAAGACGGTCTGCTGAAATTGGGCTTCCCGCTGCATTTCCAGGGCAGGTCGGTTCGGCGGTTCCACTTCGATTTCGTGCAGCAGTGTTCCCGGAGAGCGGCTGAGAATGAAGACCCGGTCGCCGAGATAGACCGATTCTTCAATGGAATGAGTGACGAAAAACACGGTCGCCTCCACTTCACGCCACAGCCCCACTAATAAGTCCTGCATCTGCATTCGCGTATGAGGGTCCAGTGCGCCGAAGGGTTCGTCCATCAGGATGATCCGAGGTCGCAGAATCAGCGTACGAGCGATCGCGACCCGCTGCCGCATACCGCCAGACAATTCATGCGGATACTTGGCGGCATCAGTGGCGACGTTCAATCCGACCTTGCCGATCCATTCTCTCGCCAATGTATAACGTTCCTGCTTTTCAACTCCGCGACATTCAAGACCAAAGGCGACGTTGTCCAGTACGCTGCGGTTGTCGAAACTGGTGTAGTCCTGAAAGACCATCCCACGATCCGGACCGGGCCCGTTCACCGGTTGATCGTCAACCAGCACCTGCCCTGTTGTGCACGGATGCTGCGGTTCCAAACCGGCGATCATTCGCAGGATCGTACTCTTCCCACATCCACTGGGGCCAAGAATAGAAATGAACTCGCCTTTGTCCGGCAGGTCCGGAATCGAAAACGTGACGTCGGTCACCGCAGTGAACGCGTCCGGGCGACCAGCGTTGTAGGTTTTGCTGACACCACGAAACTCGACCACGTTTGGCAATGTTGCAGTCTCCGCGTTCATGAATATGCTTCTTCCTGTCCGACATGTTTCGAATTACGTGGCTTCACGTCAGTCGCACCCCAAACCCGGATCGAGGCCATAACGATTCTGACCGAAACCGAACTTGAGGGTCTATTATAGATACGCAGTCAGCAGGCTTTAGGATCACGTAACATCTTAACAACCTGCCTGCGAAGCTTCATCTCTGCTCCTGGCTTTCGGAAAACGGCAATGAACATCACCCGCAGGGCGAACTTATGAGAGCCTTTTGCGATAGGTTACGCGCCAGTTAGCCATGTTGTGCGCCCGGCAAACGCGGCTAGCAGTTTACTTTGACGTCTGGGCGTCAATGGGTGATTGTTTTGGTTTTTCAAAGCGCAATTCGGCGGAGCAATGGCAGAAATTATTGAAGGCAGTATTTACGACTATCCGAAATTCTATGACCTGCTTTTCGGGTCTGATTGGAAGGCGGAATTCGAGTTTCTGCAAGCGTGCATGCCCAAACACGCATTGCGCAGCGTAAAACGGATTTTTGAGCCGGCGTGTGGGACCGGGCGACTTCTGATCAAGCTGGCAAAGTCAGGCTATGAAGTCGCCGGTAACGATTTGAACGAAAAGGCAATCGACTTCTGCAATGATCGTCTGCGTCATCAAAAGCTGCCGGAATCAACGGTCGTCGCGGATATGTCCGACTTCAAAGTGAAAAAGAAGTTCGACGCAGCCTTTAATCTGATCAATACGTTTCGCCATTTGCCGACAGAGAAAACGGCAGAGAGTCACCTGCACTGCATGGCGGCGGCGCTCAACAAAGGCGGAATCTACGCACTGGGCATTCACCTCCTGCCCACAGACGGCGAACGCATGGAAGAAGAAAGTTGGTCTGCTCGCCGCGGCAATCTGGCCATCACGTCGTACATGTGGTCCAAGGGAATCAACAAGAAGACTCGGCTGGAAGGCCTTGGAATCACACTCGACATCTACACTCCCACGCAACATCGACGGATCGTTGATCACATGGATTACCGCACATACACGAAGCGACAGTTCCATTCGTTGCTGAAGAAGGTGCCGGAATTTGAAGTTGCGGCTGTCTACGACTTCGCCTACGACATCGAGAATCCGCTGGAGGTCGATGAAACGACAGAGGACGTCGTCTACATCCTGCGAAAAGTGTGAAACAGCAGCGATCAGGCCTCTCAACTCTTTAAGGAATTTCGTGGGGAGATGGCGAGTTCGGGAGGGGACAATCTTTTTAGTTGCCTCCAACACACCACACCAACACACCACACCGGCAAACATCGACTAAAACCTGAGCGTGGAAGATTTCTCACACAAAGAAGCAAAGTCACGAAGAGACTGCTGGGCGTTGATCTCTGGGATCTTTGTGGCAGCCTTGCCCCACAGGCGGAGCGGATTCCGTTAAGCCGGTTGCATTCCATCCGGAAAAGTCTCAGAAGAACCACTTTTCTGAGGATTCTTCGACGTTGGCAGGAGATTGTCGCGAGAAGATCGGGGACTGGGCATGGTGCATCCCGAAAATCCCTCGGATCATCGTGGGAAAGCCCGGAGAAGATTGGAATTTCTGACGGAGAAGTGCTAACCTGCCCAGCCTTACAGGAGACATTCTGCGCTGCGACGCAGGTTCACAATCTCCGACAATCGCCACCACATGGAAACGCGAGAATAATGGCAGGTAAGCGACTCAGCAAGAGACGAGAAGTCGAGGCAGCGGAAGCTCTGGAAGATGCCCCGGCAAAGAAAAAGAAGAAGGCCGCCAAAAAGAAGGCGGCAAAGAAAAAGTCGACAACGCGCGCCAGGAAGAAGAAAACTGAGATGCCTGCCAGACGCCGCTTGGTGTGGGTGGTCTACAGTAGCACAATGCGCGAAGAGGGACGTTACCTGTATCACGAACGGGACAAAGCAGAAGAAAAGCTGAACGCTTTACTGGCGAAGGGCAAACGACGTTACTTCATTCAGCCAATCAAGGAACCTCTGGATTCCGAAGGCAACCCAATGGTTCCTGACGACGAGAAAGATTCGGACAAAACCAAAAAGGTGGCAGCTGAGACCAAAGCGAAAGCGGATGCGAAAGAAGAACCCGAAGAAGAAGCTGAGAAATAGGCAGAAGGGCTATCAGGGAAGCTTCTGTAAAGCTGCCCATTGCCCGAGTGCAACAGTTTTCCTGGAGTGGTTTAATGTTGGAAGAACCTGAAGGCGCGGACGATCGTTTTACGGGAGCCAGGTTTCGAGACCTGCTGCGACGTGTGGGCGAGGGAGACGAGTCGGCTTCCAACGAAATTATCAAAGACTATGGACCGCACATCATGCGCGCGGTCCGTCGTCGCATCAACAGTCAGATTCGCGACCGTTTTGATTCCGAAGATTTCGTCCAGGCCGTTTGGGCATCGTTCTTTGGCCATCTTTCTGTCGTCGAAAGAATCGGAAGTGGTGGTGAACTGGCAGGCTTTCTTGGCCGCATGGCGTCGAACAAAGTGATCGATGCAGGGAGACGCCGAAAAGTGCGTTCGGAACAAAACTCAACTCAACAAGACGTCTCCGTAGATCATCGGCTCAACGTTTCTCAACCGACTCCCAGCCAGTTTGCAGTGGCCAGCGAAGAATGGAACAAGCTCGCTGAGAACGGGAACTCCAGGCACCTGAAACTGTTAAAACTTCGGAAGGCTGGAGCGACTCAGGCTGAGATCGCTGAATCGATGGGCGTATCCGAGCGGCATGTTCGACGGATCCTTTCTCGAATTTCGCGGAACCGCCCGAAAGACACGGACTCGACACCATAAAAATGATGTGGTAGCAAATTGTAGCCATTGAAATGGGTGGTCGGGGTTGGACTGAGCTTGCGAAGGAAACCCCGGGGCGTTCGTTTGTGCGTCGCTTTTACGCCAACCAACCTCTCCAACTTTCTGACGCTACACCAGCGTAAACCGCAGTTTGAGCACGGCGTTTCCCGCGGATAACGTCGTCCTACTGCGTTCGTTATGGCTATGGACTTACCGTTACAGGCTCCCCGGGGAGCAGATTCCAGCGGTCCAGTTAGACGGGATCTTGAAAGAGGTCCGGTTCGTCAAACGGCAGTTCAGGCTGATCCTTGTTTGACATTCCTGCTTTGAAGTGTCGCCGACACACGGAAACGTAGCTTTCGTTGCCGCCAACTTTAATCTGGTCGCCGCCGCGGATCGGGCGACCGCTGGAATCAATCCGTAGAACCATCGTCGCTTTGCTGCCGCAGTGGCAGATGGTTTTGATTTCTGTCAACACGTCAGACCATGCCAACAGGTGCTGACTGCCTTCGAAAAGGTTGCCCTGAAAGTCTGTCCGCAGACCATACGCCAGGACAGGAATACTCAGAGCGTCTGCGATTTCGCTGAGGTCGTAAACGTGACGTCGTGACAAGAACTGAGCTTCATCCACGAAGACGCAGGCCACGGATTCCCTGTCGTGTTCCGTCCGACAGATTTCCAGCAACGAATCCGACTCTGAGAACGCAATCGCTTCTGTTTGTAGTCCGATCCGAGAAGAAATGACGCCCTGGCCGTCGCGAGTATCCAGTTGCGGCGTCATCAGTAACGATCTCAGCCCACGTTCGCGATAGTTGTACGCTGCCTGCAGCAGAGCCGTTGATTTTCCCGCGTTCATCGCAGAGTAGTAAAAG
>CAYZYB010000365.1:0-5527 GCA_964481505.1 uncultured Planctomycetaceae bacterium
GGTAATAGTAGAAGGCTTTATCCTGATTCGCGTTGTCGAATTCGCCGTGAATCAAATGCCGAATGTCTTCCCCATCGATGACTCGATCGTCAGGAATGTCGGCACCTGCCAATGCCGCCAGAGTCGGTAATACGTCCAGCGTACTGGCGATGGAATCACACGTTTTGCCTGCAGGAACTCGCCCTGGCCCCCAGACAATGCAGGGCACACGCACGCCTCCTTCAAAAGTTGACACTTTGCCGCTTCGCAATGGCCCGGCCGAACCGCCGTGGTCGGTGGGAAGATGACCGTCCGCGTGATTTTTGTTTTTGATCAACCATGGACCATTGTCGCTTGTGAAAATCAGATACGTGTTGTCCGCCAGCCCCATTTCTCTGACAGCGTCCAGAATCCGCCCAACATTAAAATCAATCTCTTCGATGACGTCGCCATAGAGCCCACGTTTGCTTTTGCCCTTGAATTGCGGTGATGCATCAAGCCGAGTGTGTGGCATGGTATGCGGAATGTACACAAAGAACGGTTGCTCTTTGTTCTGCTGCATAAAGCTAATGGCTTCATCCGTATAGCGTTTCGTCAACGTCGACATATCAGTCTTCGGTTCGATCTGTTCTGAGTTACGAAACAGGTTGGCTACGCTGTCATTGCTGGTCGGCGTGCCATAGAAATAGTCGAACCCCTGATGAGTCGGAAACAGATCCGGAAAAAAGCCCTTTTGAGCGTGCTTCGCCAGGTCCCATTTTCCAAAGCACGCCGTTGCATAGCCTTTGGTCTTCAGGATTTCTGCGACCGTGATTTCATCGCTGTGAAGAATCGGATGAACCTGCTTGGTATTGCCTCGTTCAGCAACGCGCATCGGGTAGCATCCCGTCATCAACGCCGCTCGGGAAGGACCACAAATCGGTTGAGCGTAGAAACTCGTGAACTTCATTCCTTCAGCAGCCATCGCATCCAGTCGCGGCGTGCGAATATCCGGTGAACCGAAGCAACCGACGTCCGCATAGCCCTGATCATCGGCAAATATTAATACGATGTTGGGGGCTTTCCGATCGTTGTCGAAGTTGTCGTCCGCGCTAAAGCTTGCTGGGAGCGCCAGCCCCAGGATGATCAACGAGATGGATTGCTTGAGTTTCATTTGATTATCGTCGTTGCCAAAAGCGGGTGAGGGAAATCGTTTGACGCAGGATAAATCAGTTTTCGAAGTCGGGTATTGATAACCCGGTTCGTAATCGAGAAAGCAATGAAAATCGCCTCTTACGCCTCGAACTACATTCAATAAGCCTGGCTAACTTTTCAGGTCGCTGCTGGAGACTCCGTTGGCTTCCATAACTTCGCCAGCGACCTGATCACTCAAAGCGTGATAACCGCATCGATGAGGTCGATGCCACGTTTCGATACACGCCTTTGGGAACCCAAAGCGAAAAACTGTTGCTTTTGGTCGAACGCGAGTCGCCATCCGGGCCGTTGTGGTCACCATCACAGTGACCGAGACGCTACGGCAAGGCAGTAGGTCAGGCATTGCCTGACGGAATCACTCGATGGTGCTCAACAGCTGTTCAATATGCAACCGCGTTGCGGCGATCCTGTTCGGTCAAGAAGGGACTTTTTCGAGTGTCCGAGGTTCCGAAACAATCTCGTTTTCGGGTTTTCCGTGGAACGTTGCCATTCCATTCATCGTGAGTTTGTCGTTTTGAACAATGAACACATAAGAGCCGGTATCGAAGCCTGCACCACCTGCGTCCTCAAATAGCAGTGTGACTTGGCTACCGTCAATGTGCCCAGTGTATTCGAACTTTCTATTCGACTTTTTGCCGTCACGTCGTTTTGATCGCACACTGTTTCCTGTGATTCGACGACCGCTTTGCTTCAGTGCTATTTGTCCAACCTTGGTTCGTTTACCGTTCCGCTGCTCAACGATGTCCCAAACTCCAGCGATGCAAATTCCTTTGTAAAGAACTCGGTCCTGAAATGCGGGCCACGCGAGCCGAACGATGATAGTGTATAACGCAGCAGCTGTCAGGCTTGTGGCAACGCCGCCGATGAATGTGTCCATACCAAGAACTGTTTACTCAGGAACATGTGTTGTTGCCACATAGAAACGTATTGCGATCTATGAGTTGGCGTGGACGCCGACTTATAGATCGTGCGTTGAACTTTTCCGCTTCGTGAGCGGGTAAGAGTTGAATCAGCGATGCCCTAAACTGTCGGCCGTGATCCCTCGCGATATCAAGACGTCATTGATACCTGTCTACCAACTGATTTTAAACCAGAGGCTGCCTTCTGCAAGCCCCCTGGTGTTGATGCCGGATGGCACGGTTGCCCGGCACTTGGTGTGTGCAGGTGGTTCGGGCGGATTATCCACGTCCATCGGTTCCGAGGTGAAATGAGTTCGCTGGCGTTGTGGTATCGACATTTCACGGCTTGCGGTGTCCGTCAATCCTCCGAATGTTCGGGCAGATTCATCGTGATCTTTTGTCGCTTGCCATTGCGCAACACTGTTAATTCGACTAGATCGCCGAAGTCGTGATTCATCTGCAGGTGAGTTTGTAGTTGCCGAATTGTCTTTTTCGTTTTGATGCCATCCAGTTCGACAACAATGTCGCCGTTGCGAACACCGGCTTTCTTCGCCCACGCTCCCCACACCACAACGACCTTCAACGCCAGATCTTCGTTGGTCAGGCCGCGGTTCTTTAGGTCACCCCACGACATTTCCTTGCCCCAGAAGCCTGTATTGGGACCGACAATGTGCGTCGATGATCTCCAGCTGGGATCGGGGGATGTTCGCCAGCCTGGTGACAATGGTAGGTCGAATTCTTTGCTGCCGCCTGCACGCAGCACCTTTACGGCGACGCTGCCGCGTTCCGGAGCGAGCTCCATCACTCGGGTGAAGTCGGCATACGTGAGAACTCGCTGTCCGTCGACAGACGTCACTGTGTCGCCAGCCTTGATGCCAGCGGTGGCGGCAACCGACCCCATAATCACGTCTGCCACACGTTGTTGTTCGTCGGGGTTCAGAACAATTCCCAGGCGGCGAGGTGATGGGTAGCCGAAGACTTTGTACTTGGAAAGCTGGTTTGCAGCTTCCAGTTCTCGCAGCATCGCGTGCTTCACGTCATGGCAGTGAATGCACTTTTCTTTCCGCTTCGCCATCATCTTTTTCATGGGCGAAAGCTGTTCGGGGGTGAACGTCGACTTTGGCTGCAATTCGTATGCGGACCATGGCTTCACGTCTTTCCTGGCGTGCAGGCGTTTGACTGCGGACATCGTCTTTACGAGTGACGCTTTTGTGAGGTGACTTTCCGGCCCATCGTCTTCTCGCCCGCCATAGCGCGCGTAGGTTTTTCCGTTGCCATCCTGAAAGAAGGCCATCCAGGTGAGGTCGAAGTCGTACTGAAACGCGTTCAGGTTGACTCCATTCATAAACTGCACGCGAACGCAAACAAAGTCTTCGGCAAGTTTTGCAATCTCAGCATCGTGACGGACGAACTGCCCGTCGAAATCAGAGCAAGCCGCTCATCGTTCGCAGCGAAAGACAACAAACATGGGCTTGTCCTGTTGTAGACTCAACCGCTGCCCTTTGTCGTAGTCGTAAACCCAGTTGATCAGCCCTTCCACCGGACTGGTATCCGGTTTTTCCTCACCAAAGCCGACCGGAATCGTGTTGATGAAACAAACTGCGAATACAGCAAACTGTCGAATCATGGCTAGCCTTGTTAATGAGGTTGTGAACGGCAGGACCGGCTCCACCAGTCGTTGGCTACATTTTATAATCGCATAGTTACCAGGTTACGACCATATGTCGCTGCTTCGTGGTTGTTCATTAGAGTTTTGGAAACGAAAAGGTGAGAACCTGCGATGCCATGTTGTCACCATCGCTCACTTCCTGTCGAGATCAGTCTACCTGCGCCAGAGGCGTGCTCTTTGTCACAAGAATCTATCTAGCTTCCGTCCGCATCAGTGTTGGCGGCTTCCGGTGCTTCAACGGGCGCTGTTTTTTTCGCGGATACTCCGTGTGGCGTGTTCGTTGCTACGAGGATCACTCCCAATGCGACGAGAGCCATTCCGGCCCAGAGCCAGCCGCTGATGTGCAGGTCTGGGTTTTTGCGGAGTTGCGAATAGGAAAACAGTGCGTTCACTGTTACGGCGCCGCCGAAGACGATTGGCATTACCAGGGCCGTGTTGCCTTTGCTGATGATGACGGCGTTCGTAAGGAACAGGGCGCCGGCGGCTCCCAGAGATCCTGCGATGAAGCCCCAGTTTCGGGCGGCCACCTGATTGCCGCTAAAGCTGAACGTATCACCTTTGAACTTCATCGCAACAAGGCCGCCGACAATCGCGATCACCAGGTAAGCGACGCCGATGAAAACGTACGGCTTAAACGGGCTCCAGCCTTCCGGTGGCTTCAGCGGGCTGCGGGCGTTCCCCAAAGCCGGGCCGTACATGCCCCAACACATGGCGGTTCCGAATGCCAGGAGAATGGGAAGCAGCAGACCTTTCATCGATATTTCTCTCTTCAATTAGGCTTCAAAGGATGCGGCGAAGGAGGTTCGCTGCGCAGAAGGATCGTAGCGTTCCTATGTGAAATTTGTAGGCGCGGAACCCCGGTTTCGCTCGACTGAGAAGCCTGAAAGCTTCGACTCAGCAGTCACCGAGGCGTGTTTTTACTGAGGAATCACCCGATCTTGCCGGAAAATGGGGAAACCGCGACACTTCATGCCACTTTATTACTGGCCCAGCATCCGTCGGGAGGCTGCCGGTTGGCGGACGGGCGGCTACGCTCGACCGCAATTTCCGAAAGCTCATGGACGAGCATCGTGCAACGTTTTTCAATTCAACAATCCGCAATGGTGCTGACAACTGTGTGTGCGCTGCTGAACTTCAGCGGGTGCCTTTCCGGACCGAATTCAAGTGCGCCGGTGGTTGGGTCGAGTGCTGTCGAACTGCCAGCCGATCAGCACTACGTCACGTGGGAACGCACGGTCGCTGTGCTCAACGATCTGCACTTCACGGTTGCTCGCGAAAGCAAACAGGAAGGCGTCATCGAAACGCACTACCGCACGGGTTCCAATTTGCTGGAACCGTGGCATCACGATTCTATTGGTTATGCGAACAAGCTGGAAAGCACACTGCAGTCGATTCGACGTCGCGTGGTTGTGACGTTCCAAAGCGTTTCGCCGGAAACAATGATGGTGAATGTTCGCGTGGACAAAGAAATTGAAGATCTGCCGGGACTGGCCGCAAACTATGCCGGTGGAGCGACCTTTCCCGAATCGCAACCTCTGGAACGTGATCTCGACCAGGTTGTCGGACAAAGCGGCCCTTCTCGCTGGATTTCTCGAGGAACGGATCGAGCTCTGGAATCAGAAATTATGCGGCGCATTCGATTTGCGACGATCCGCTGATTCGCGGGAAGCGAAGCATGAGGTTCACAATCTGAAATCTGAGATCTGAAATTTCAGATGGGTGCAACTCGGGTTCCGCAGCAGATTTCTCTCGGTGTGCGGCGGAATCCGGTCTTTGAAAAGGCTGG
>CAYZYB010000366.1:0-5522 GCA_964481505.1 uncultured Planctomycetaceae bacterium
GGTTGGTGACAACGTGGCCGGTCTTATCCCAAATAAATCCAGTGCCGGACGACAGTTCACGCTGTTGTTCCTGCACCGTACCGTAGTACAGAAAACGTTCGACACCTTTCGTGCGGATAAAGACCACGGATGGACTCGTCCGACCAAAGATCGCGATGTTGTCTTCTTCATCGGAACCCAATGCGCCCCGCGGCACCACCTGAGGCCCTCCGGTGCCCAAAGTGCTGATCGGACGCACAGGCGGAGACGCTGGCGCAATCCAGTTTTGATAGATCACGCCGCCGGAAAGCAGTACGACAGCAACAATTAGAAATGCATTCGTCGCAGATGGAGCAGGTTGGTGATCGTTCGGCATGGCTCTGCTTCCGTGGGCGCGAAAGAATCATTCTACACTTGAAGATCCAAATTTAGAACAGTTTACGCACTGTCGTCAACGGCTCATGGATGCATGAACGAGCATTCTAATATCGAATCACGTGCGAAGCAGCCGAGGCCGCCAATTTTCTATCGACGGGGTGCAGCCCAGAAGAAAATCGAGGTCCGACGAACTAAGCAAACTCTGAGAGCTTATCGCTGAGATCGCCAAAAGCATCTGCCAGACGTTTTTGCAGTTTCTCCGGCTGACTTTCGTATGCCTTCAAAACTTTCTTATCGATGCTTTTGTTCATCCGCTCAAGCATCGAAACCACGCGTTTCCAAACTTGATCTGGTGTGGGCTCCGGCCGTTCGAGCACTGCGACATCTGCCGCCTGTTCGCTGGGGCCAGGAGCCGCCGCATCGTTTCGGAACGGAGCGTATTCGCCGGATTCGCGAGCTGCAGACGCCATGGTTTCAGGATTAGCTCCAGCATAGCCAGCCCCCGCTCGATCACCTTCACCGGCCGGAACAAACCCAGCCGGATCCTGGACGACGCTGTTCTGCATGCCACTGGTGTCCATCACCAGCGGAGCCGCCCATTCGGAATACTCTTCTTCCGGCTCTGAAAACAGATCTTCGCCGTTTTGAGCTCTCCGCCATGCCCGCATTTCCGCGACGGTGGCTTCGTTTTCGTCAGACCAGTTCAGGCATTTTGTCGCGTCTTCCCAATTCAGGGCGACGTAGAAAAAGGACCATTTCAGGTTCGAGTAGTTTTCGTAGGTCGTGCCAAAGGCCTCCCAAACGCGTCGACGCTGATAAATCTGGTCGCCACTGAGCCCCACCATCTGACCGAAGTCGCCGTCGGTGCGTCCGCGAGCGTACTTTGTGGTCCACTTTGCAGCACATTCACCAACAACCCAATTGCACTGGCTGACGGCGTCACGGGCAACAGAAATGAGTTGTTCTTCAGATTCAGCCACGAAATTGCACTCCAACTGAGACGATTAAAAAATTGCCGCCGTCCGTAGCGCAAGAAAAAGAAAACCAGGTAAGCGTCATTGCTGAACGCTGAAACCATGCTATACACAGCAATTCAGGTGATCTACCAAAGGTAGGTCGAACCTCAAAATTCGCCGGGTGTCTTCGAGATTGGGAAGCGATTAGGTGCTTCGCAAGCCAGTGGGATCATTTTCAGGTGTTTTTGTCTGCAGCAGACTGGATGGATTGCCGATACCTGTCCTATAATTCGCGAGGTTCGCGTGATCGACACAGTTTGCGTCGTTTACCTCACGAGAAACGGGGCCGTGGCCAAGTGGCTAAGGCACGGGATTGCAAATCCCGCATGCGTGGGTTCGAATCCCACCGGCCCCTCTAAAAACGACCAGTATTTTCGCTGGTCGTTTTTTCATGCGCGCTTCGCGAAAAGCCGGCGGGCGCCGGAGTACAGAAAATGAATGAACGCGAAATTGTAACCAGAAAGTACTTCTTTTCCGGTCAGGTACAGGGTGTTGGATTCCGCTGGACGACGCGACGCATTGCGGCAAAGTATTCAGTTTCCGGATACGTGAGCAATCTCATCGACGGACGCGTGGAACTGGTGGCTCAAGGTGAAGAATCAGTCATTAGTGAATTCATAGACGCTGTCATAAGACACTTTGAGCAGAACCTTGAATCAACAGACTTCGCTGAATTCGAGCCTGAGGAAGAATTCGCTGATTTTGCGATTCGCCGGTGAGCGACAAGGCAGCAGCGCAAACTTTTCATCCAGCAGACTGCGGATGTGCTGCACGATATGAGTTGCTGAATATCCCGGCAGAGATCGCTACGTTCAGCGAGTCCGTATCATTCAGCATCGGAATGGTTATATCATGCTGGCACTCAGCAGCAACGGAATCACAGATTCCATGAGTTTCGTTGCCGAACACGATCGCGCTTCGTTCCGGAAACTGAAAGGCGTTTAGGTCCACAGCACTCTCAGAAAGGACCGTTCCGCTGCACGTATAGCCGAGCGCCGTAAGTTGCTGCAGCGTCTCCGCACCATTGCATTTGACTTCGATGATCGGCAGGAACAAACCATTTCCCATCGATACTCGGATCGCTCGGCGAGAGAAGGGATCAGCCGAACCATTTGACAGCACAAGCGCATCAGCGCCAAACGCTGAGGCAATTCGAATCAACAATCCGATATTCTGCTGGTCAATAACTCGGTCAGCAAACATCACAAAGCTCGGTCCGGATTCCGGCAACACGGATTCAAGACAAACCGCCGGTTTTCGGTATCCCGCTGCAAGCACTCCCATGTGAAAGCTGTATCCCACCAACATCGTCGCCAGTTCTTTGCTAAGCGAGTACACATCGACGTCGTCCGGAATAATGGACCGAAAACCTTCCATTTTCTGGTCGGTGACAAGCACTGACTGCAGGGCAAACTCACTGCGAAACAGCCGTTCGACCACAGTAACGCCCTCTGCAATAAACAGGTCCTGATATCGATTCTGATTTGTCTTTCGCAGACTTCGATACACGTCCAAACGTGGATCACTGAGTGATTCGATGCGGAATTTCGGCATGGATCAGATGCGCCGGACACAGAAAACAATGGAACCAGAGACACGATTGGCCCTATTCTCAACTGGTTCCGGTGAATTTTCGCAGGTCGGTTCTCAAAATGACTTAGAACTCAGGAATACATCGAGTAGCTTACCGTACTGTGAAGCTGGGAGAACAACTCAGGTTCAACGAGTCCAACAAAACGCAGAAAGGTAAATCGATGCCTGAGGATGGTTCAGCATCTCCCCCCAAAAAAGCAGACCCTCGTAAGCAAATTGCGAGGGATTTGTGGGAACGGCTGGCGAAGAGCCGCCCTGGGCCGACCAATGAAGATCTGATTTTTCTTGCCAGATTTGTTCCGCTGCTGTCGAGCTCTGCAACGAAAACACTGCTTGGGCGCAAGATGAAAATGGAGGAAATAAAGGAACTGTTGCAACACGTTCCGAAGGCCAAAGAAGCAACAACCAGGCTCGTCCTCAAAATGCCACCAGAAGAAGTCACCGAAGAAGATCTGCGTTTCGTGTTTACGCAGTCACGATCGATAGACGCCGCCAAGATCCTGCTCAAGAGATTCCCCAACGACGCAAACCTCGGACTCATCGAACGCACGATCGATGACCTCAATCCCGTCATCGACAAGATGCGAAAGCAGGAACCAACGAAACTTGTCCTGCGAGAAATTGAGCGGAAGCTCTAAACCGCAGCCAAAATCTAATGGAACGCACGGCAACATGAGTGACAGCGCCTCACCGTCTCAACAAGCCAGATTGATGCTCAGCGCTATGCGCGCGGCCAGCCTGGGCACGCTCACGGATGATGGCGCTCCGTTTCTGTCGCTGGTTACCGTCGCGCAAACAAACCCTCTGGATTGCGCAATGCTGTTGTCTGGCCTTGCAGTTCACACCAGTAATCTGAAGCAGGATGGACGATCTTCTCTGCTCGTTCTCGAAGCTGGCTGTGAAGATGACAATCCACTGACGAGGGCACGCCTAACACTGAGCGGACAGGCCGTCTGCCTGGACCGTTCCAACGACGCTGCGGCACGTGCTGCGTTCCTGGAATGCCATCCTGAAGCCGCGATGTATGCTGACTTCGGCGACTTTGCCATCTGGCGATTTACCATCGAATCGGCGCATCTTGTGGCGGGCTTCGGGCGGATTGTGACGTTGCGGCCCGATGATCTGGCGACGTAGATGTAGCGCGAGTCGTGTTTCTGCAGCAGCCGACCGTTAGGGTTGCAACGACATCAACGGTTATACCGTTCACCTTCGGCCAACTAGCAGGACCTATACGTCGCGGGAAAGGTCCACACCCGGAGAAGAATTACCCAGACCGTACAATCGGCAAGGTCAATGTACTGCCCGCGGCAGAACGTTCTCCCGCCTCACAATTTGGCTCCGACGTTGCAATTGGGAAACTATCGTTGACATCACTTGACCATACCGTTGGTGCGGTCGCCTTTGTCAGCAGAGCTTGTTCTTCCTGAGCAGATGGTATTTCAAACGTCGAAACCTGCGACTCCCAAAATCCAGGAGGAATCTTCCTCTCAGCGATCGACTGCGCGGCAACATCTGCTGACAGTTAACGTCGAAGATTATTTTCAGGTTGGCGTCTTTCAGAAATTCATACGCACCGACAACTGGTACCGATTTGAGTCTCGGCTAAAACAGAACATTGAAAATGTTCTCCAACTACTGGCCAAACACCAAACCAAAGCCACGTTCTTCGTGCTTGGCTGGACGGCAGAACGAGAGCCAGAACTGATTCGCTCTCTAGTGGATGCGGGGCACGAAGTTGCCAGCCGCGGATTCCTGCACCAGCCGTTACTGAAACTGTCTCGAGAAGCCATTCGCAAAGACTTGCGGAAGTCGAAGGCCATTCTTGAAGACGTCACCGGCACCGCTGTGGACGGATTTCGACTTTCTGATGACTGGCTGACAAAAGAAACGCTCTGGCTGTTGGATGAAGTCGCTTCCGCCGGATACCGCTACGACTCCAGCCTGATGCCGCGTCAACGCGACTTCGATGACGAACAAAACTGGCGCCGAATTCAGGAAGTTGAAACACGCAACGGTGCTGTGTTGGAGATTCCGCTGTCGACGATGCCAACCCCTGGCGGATGGCTTCCTATTTCCGGCGGAAACTACCAGCGACAGTTGCCCGATTTCGTGATGAAGCGTCTCGTCAATCGGGCGGTTGAGGCCGACACCGATCCGTTCGTCATGTACTTTCAGATCTGGGAACTGGACACCGAACAACCACGACTCAGCGTCGCCGACCGCCTTACTAAGCTCCGACACTACCGCAAGCTGGACAAGTACCAGCGAATCCTTCCGCAATACCTGGACCGATATCAGTTCACATCGATCCGCGAGCACGCAAAACTCACGGACAGCCCGCTACAACCACTCACCAGCAGCTGCACTCGGTCTTCCCGGGAAAAAACACTCACAGAATCTGAAATATCAGATCTAAAATCTGAAGTCGGCTCTACTGTTGCTCAGTCAGCAAACGCTTTCGATGAGCCGTCGAATGTCGATAAGACGGACATCACGCTCGTGATTCCATGCTTCAACGAAGAAAGTTCGCTGCCGTACCTTGCAAACACATTAGAC
>CAYZYB010000367.1:0-5509 GCA_964481505.1 uncultured Planctomycetaceae bacterium
GTTCCATAGGATCCGTGCGGGTACTTCCGGAGACCTTCGCTTCTTCTGACGAGCTACTCAAAGATTCCGGCGCGCAGGCGGAATTGATGGACAAAATCACACGAACGCGGCAACACGGATCCGGGACCGAATTCGAATCGCTGCATGCTTTTCGTGATGGAGACGATCCACGTCGAATTGACTGGAGGGCCTCAGCCAGAATGCGGCAGCCAATTGTGCGTCGTTTTCAGGTCGAAAGACATCGTGATGTTGTGATTTTACTCGACAGCGGTCGGCTCATGGGCAGCGATGCCGGCAAAGGTTCAAAGCTCGACTGTGCAGTGGACGCAGCTCTAAACCTCGCTCGTGTGGCTTTGCAAAGTGGTGACCGTTGCGGTGTGGCTGCTTACGACAGTGAAGTTCGAGGCTTCCTGCCTCCGTCGGCTGGCATCCGAACACTAAACAGCATCGTTGAATCGGTCTACAACCTTCAGACTCGGTGGAAAGAATCGGATTTCACCCGGATTCATGCGGAATTGCAGAGCCGCCAGTCAAAGCGATCGCTTCTTGTCGTGCTGTCTGATCTAAGCGACGCAGAAACGTCGCGACTGCAATGCGCCGCCCTGCAGCAACTGAGCCGACGACATCTTGTCCTTTTCGCGGCAATCAGAACGCCTTTGTTGAAACAGGTCGTCGACGAGCCGACAGATTCGGTCCTGGACGGTGCTAAGAAGGCCGTCACGTTTCGGTTGCTCAGAGATCGTGGCAGAGCGCTGCACGTTCTGGAACGTGCGGGCGTGCATGTTCTTGATGTCGAGCCAAATCAGATTACGCTGCCGCTGATCAATCAGTTTGTTGACCTCCGCCGCCGTAATCTTCTGTAGCAGGAAGCTGGTAACCCAACGCGTCAACGAGGGACAGCGCGGGGGTTTCTCGCTGATACTTCGGTTTTCCAACGGTGCGTCAAGTAGACGCTCCTGCCAAAGGCAACGACACCGATGCACAGTCCGTCATCGGCTCAGTCTGTTGTCGGGCCGCTCGTTCGCGCACACTCCCGTGAGCGAAATACATTGCCCAAAACACGGCCGTGCCGCCGGCAAAGAGCAATCTCGTGCTTGTCGACCAATAACTCTGACGCACATAGCTTTCAATAAACGCAGCTGCAACCAACATCGCTCCAATCCCAAGGCAGACGCTCGCGGCTTCACGCCCGGCGTGTAAGAGCTGTTGTTTGCGAGATTTGATGCCTGGACGAATGATTGCCTGACCGAGCATCAGTCCGACACCACCGCAGAGGATAATCGCCCCCATTTCGGTGATTCCGTGAGGCAACAACCAGGCCCACATTTCCGCACGAACGCCTGCCTGATAGTGAATCGCCACAAAAACGCCCAACAGCATTCCGTTAAAGACCATCAACAGCACTGTAGGAATCGAAGCAAGGACACCAGTCGCAATGGCCAGCAGGCCGACCTTGAAGTTGTGTTGAAACAGAAACGAAGCAAAGAAAAATTTCTGACCGCCACCTTGTTCGCGTCCCGAACGCAGCACAGATAACAGCTGTTCCTGAGTTGAACCGGGTTGCCGCACGTCTCCGACGGGCCAAAGCGCGTGAGCGACGAGTGGATCTGACGAGGCCGCAAAAAAACCGATCAGTCCGCCACCAATCATCAACAGTGCGGAAATGACGTGTAGTCGCCAGTGCCGTACGATCACCCGGCCGAAGCCTTCCGTCACAAATTTCACAGCGCCGCGCCACACAGAGTATCGCGGGGGAAGGTAGATGAGACTGTGGGCGGCAGCTGTGAGTTGATTCAGGTAATTGATGAGGTGCTGATCGCGTGTCTGCGTGGTAACGCGGGCCAGATGGACCGTGGTGCGGCGATAGAGTTCATCCAGTCGCTCCCGATCTTCGGGGGACAGACGACGTACTGACTTTCGCCCACGCTCGATCAAGCTCGCGAGTTCATCCCATTCCTGCTTGTGGCTGCTGACAAATTTACTCATACTCACCCTTCAACGACATGCCCCTACCGGTGACCTTGAGAGTTTGATGAGTCGCCAACGAGAATACAACCGCACCTGCGACAGGGCCGCAAATTGGGTGTGGTAGCAGATTGTTGCATTTGAAATGGGCGGCGGGGGTCGGACTGAGCTTGCGAAGGAACCTCCGGGGTTTCGCTTGTGTCTCGCTCCAACCCCAGCCACCCTTTCCAGCTTCGCAACTTTCTGCGACTACACCCCTCGCGAATTCGCGGTTGAGTGAGCCGATGCGGAATAGAAAAATTGATGTCTAATTTATCGTTCGAAACCCCGGAAAACGTTTCCGTAAATTATAAGCCTGCAGGCCTTGGCACGCGGTACGTTGCCTGGTTCACAGACCAGATCCTTGTATGGCTCATTACGTTTGCTCTGCTGTTTTTGTTGCTTTGCGCCGGAGCATCGTTTCAGGGTGCGACGGAACTCTTTCGCGACATGGAAGAGGGTGACGGTGAGGCGGTGATGATCTTCGTCGGAGTGATCATGCTGGTGTGGGGACTTGGCAGTTTCGTCTATTTTGGCGCGTGCGAATTGTTCATGCGCGGACAAACGCCGGGAAAACGGATGTCTGAGATTCGAGTCATTAAAGCGGATGGGTTTTCGCTGGACGCGCAAAGTATTTTGGTGCGCAACGTATTTCGAGTGATGGACCACATTCCTGCAATGTGGATTGTGCCACTTCTTTCCGTCCGGAGCCAACGGATCGGAGATATGGTGGCGGGAACGGTTGTGGTGTTCGACGAGAAAGAGGAACTGAGCGTCGTGCGGACCGAACTGGCAGAACGTCCGGCTTTGCAAAGTGAGTTCCGGTTCAACAAAGCAATGCTGTCACAACTCAGCGACGCCGACATGAAAGGGATCGAGGGGCTTTTGGAACGCTGGGATAGTATAAAGCCGGAGCAGCGAGAGCATCTGTTGGGGCTGATGGTTGGCTCCCTGGTACAAAAGCTAAAGGTCGATCCTCCTGAAGTTCACCAACGTCTGCAATTCGTGGAAGACGTTCTTTCTGCTGAGCTGCGCCGCCAGCAACGCGGGCTTGGCTGATCAAGCAGTGCCGGGACGAGGAGTTATTGATTCCGAGGCTACCATGGCGAAAGTTGTTCGGTGTCGATGTGGGTTTGGTGGCCGAATGCTGATGTGTTGACGTCTTGCAGGTTTAGCTGGCCTGCGTGAATTTGCAGGCTTGCGAATTCCGTTTCCGCTGTTGAATACAACGAGGGGAATGTTTGCTGAACACGGATTTGTTCATCAGCCGGAAACTGCGATAGTCCTGCAAAAAAGTGGTGGCCATTTCGTTCGACGTGTGAAATCCCGAGACACGCGACGACGGCGAGGTCCTGTATCAGCGCCAGCGGACCAACGTTAACAAGATCTTCTGCAGACAGGATGTTTATTTGACCGCTTCGGCGGTTCGAGCACACAGTAGCAGCGTTGGTAAGGCTCTTCATGATGCCCTTGCAGTTTTTATGGCTGGTGCCGGAATAGCCAAGTTCCAGTGCTTTCGGAAAACTGCTGAAGTCGGCGTCTGATTCGTCGATCACCAGCGGCGGCGCATTCGTCCAGTCAGAAAGTTCCTGCTGGACAGAATCGTTCAACGCGCAGTCGCGATGCAGCGGCTGTTCGACGAAGATCAGTCCCGTCTCAAACATCGACCGCAGCAGTGGAGCCTCCAGATGCCGCTCCCAGTGATCACGGAATTCCTGCAGATTACGAAACTGTTCGTTGCCGTCGAGCGTAAATCTTGCTGTGTCGCTGAGGTTCCGTCGTAGTACCTCGGCAACACACTGCAGCCGTTGATGATCTGCTGCAAACTCACCCGACAGCTTCAACTTGAAATGCGTTAAACCATAATGTCGAATGTTCTCTTCCAATGTGAACGGAAGGCTGTCCGCCGGACGATTCACGACATCGGCAGAAGTAATCGGATCGCCGAGTCCCACAGTATGTCGAACGGTCACGGACTGAAGCGGACGAGGGGCGATGACGTCGCATGGTTCGACTCCCCTCAATTGCGGACGGATACCCGCGAAGTCAATGCCCAACCGATTCTCCATTAGAATCGCATGCAGCGTAGAACGGTGTGCGCGACAAAAGCCATCCAGAATGGCGCGTTCACAAAGACTGACGCCGAATCCGACGAGCAGATTCGGCAGTTTGTTGTCTTCAGCCCACGCTGATTGAGTATCATAGACTCGCTTCCAAAGTTCAAAGAAAGTTTCACACTTGCCGACGTCTACAGCGACCTCGGCGGCGTGACGGATCACTCGCAGCATCTGAGGAAGATCGTCTTCATCAAAGCTGGTGGCAGCGTTCTTTGTAAACCATTTGGGAGGCAGCCCGTCAGAACTAAAGCCGAAGAGCCGTTGATTGCCAATTGACAGTTCCGCGCGAACGACCAGGTGTGGCAGTTCAACAAGTTCCGCGATGCCATAGCGAAACGGGAATCTCGTGCGCATTGGCAGGTGGAAGAAGTCGACGGCGTGAACGACGATTGCCATTAGCGGTCCTGGCTGGAGCGAACGGAGCGAGTTGATTCGACGATCGTACCTGTTTTCCCCGCGTCACAACACGATGGCTTTCGAAGGCGGCAATAAAGTGTGTTTGGGCCGCTATAATATTGACCGACCGCTCCAGGGAAGACCCGGTCGAACACTATTGGTACGCAGGATCTTTCAACAGATGTAATCGCTGCTCGCCCTGAGTCAACCTGCGAAAAATAGAAAAGCCAGGACATGCATTGTGATTTACGGTCCTCGCTGTAATCTATTCCGCGCCAGAGACTAACATGATCCCCAGGCCTCGCGTAATGCCCCGACATCTACGTGTTTTGCCGCCCAAAACTCATTACAATACCTGTCCTTGTAATTCCCGTGATGGCTGCAAAGCTGTAAGGTGATGCGGTTGTCTGCGTCGGTTTGACTGGAACACTGCGTTTGGCGATGTCGAAGGTGTGTTGAGATCGACAAACATGGTGGAACTGACTGGTGGTGCCGCTTGATGTGGAAAGTCGTTGGGCCGGTGATCGATTGCGACTTCAAAAGATGGACATTCGGAAACTGTAAGGCCGCTATGAAATTACCGCTGCTGCAGAATGCCCGAGAGGCGATCCCGGACTTTGGTTCCGGAGAGCTGATCAAGGAAACCATCAGTATTTGCCCGGACTGCCTGGAGAAGGTTCCTGCCTTCGTCCGCAAACGCGGAGACCAGGTGTTTTTGGAAAAGACGTGTGCTCAACATGGTGACTTCGGGGCCCTGCTGGCTTCTGACGCGCGGCACTTTTACGTCGCCAGTGAGGAAATCGAACAGGTCGCTTGTTGCTGTGGACCGTCGCAGCATTGTGGCGACCAGGTTGCCAATCACAGCTGCAACATGTTGATTGAGATCACGCAAAGCTGCAACCTGACGTGTCCGACCTGCTACGCCGGTTCGTCGCCGCAGAACAAGTCGTTCATGTCGGTCGAACAATTCACGACGATGCTGGATGGCTTGC
>CAYZYB010000368.1:0-5504 GCA_964481505.1 uncultured Planctomycetaceae bacterium
GGTCTCGGCTACCGACTGATTCACACGGCGACAGATCTGGACCCCGCAATCGCGATGGATGTTGCCAACAGCATGTCGACAGCTCATATTCGACTCTGCGACGGGCAGGGTGCAGAAATGTCGTGGCAGGAATCGCCGGACTGGGACATCACACCTCTCGACGCACTGCAGATCTATTCACTGAAGACATCACCCGCCTTCGAAGCGGCGCTGTATGCCGGTCTGAGAATGGCAAAGCATGAACTTGCCTGCAGCGACGATGTTTCGAACTTCTGCCGGCATCTGGGAGTTGCCTTTCAGATTTTGAACGATCTCAAAGACTGGCAGGGCGATCTCGACAACAAACTGAAAAGCGGACAGGACGCACTCGCCCTGCGGCCAACTGTTCTGCTGGCGCTGGCACTCAAGGATGCTGATGCGGATCAGAAAAAGACACTGCAGGGAATTCTGTCTGGTGAATTCGACGATCTGTCAGAAGAAGCTCGCGTCGACAAGATGCGAGCGATCTTTAACACGTGCGGTGTGTTTGACAAAGCCGAAACGCTGGTCGAACGTTCGCAGGAACGAGCCGAACAGATTGTTGCTGAAATCGAAGACGATCGTATTCAATCGTTACTGCAGTTCTTCGTCGAAACCGTGTTGTCGCGTGACACACCACCAACCGCAGCTGAGCACCTCGACCCGGATTCCGGCGACGCTCCACCGCGTCCGGCTCAGCAGGTCTTTGTACCGTTGACGATTGGCAACCTGTAAAGGGTGGCCGGGGTTGGAGCGAGGTACGAGCGAAACCCCGGGGTTTCCTTTGTAAGCTCAGTCCAACCCTGGCCACCCGTTTCGAATTCGACAATCTGCTACCACACCACCTGTAAACGCCGATACAAATCGCAGCCAATACGCAGCAGGCGACGCCATCATGAGACTTCGAATCGCGTTGATCCTTTTCGTTGTTGTTGGATCCTCTTCATTCGCTCAGGAGCGTGGGGCCGTCGTTCTTACCGATGCTGGAGGCCGCGTTCATCAGGCGGGCCTGCTGTTCGACGGCCACAACGACCTGCCATGGGAAATGCGGAAGAACGGCCATTCGTCTTTCGATCAATACGACATTTCCAAACCACAGCCACAGGCTCACACAGACATTCCCCGCCTCCGCGACGGTGGTGTGAAGGCTCAATTCTGGTCGGTTTACGTTCCTGCCAGCACGGAAGAAGCAGGAACATCACTTCTTCAAACGCTGCAGCAGATCGAACTTGTTCACAATATGATCAAGCACTATCCCGACGTGTTTGAACTGGCATCGACAGCCGACGACGTTCAGCGGATCGCGAAGTCTGGAAAAATCGCCAGCATGATGGGGATCGAAGGCGGATATTCGATCGAAGAATCACTCAGCAACATTCCGCGACTGTATAACCTCGGCTGTCGCTACATGACGCTTACTCATTCGAAGTCATTGAGCTGGGCTGATTCTGCAACTGATGATCCGAAGTGTGATGGTCTGTCGAAATTCGGCGAAGAAGTCATTCGGAAAATGAATCGAGTGGGCATGCTGATCGATCTCTCACACGTGTCGCCCGAATGTATGCGGAAGTCGCTGAAAGTGACCAAAGCACCCGTGATCTTTTCACATTCGTCAGCACTCGCGCTAAACAGTCATCCCAGAAATGTTCCCGACGATGTGTTGAAACGGATGCCAGCCAACGGTGGTGTGGTGATGGTCAATTTTTATTCGAAGTACGTCATCCCGACGATTCAGTTAGAAAAAGATGACCAGCAGCGTGGTTCCATTCATGACGTTGTCGACCATATCCAACACATCATCAAAACGGCAGGCATCGATCAGGTCGGCCTGGGATCGGACTTCGATGGCGTGCCGCGTCTTCCTGTCCAGTTGGAAGACGTTTCGACATATCCGCTTATCACACAGGAGTTGCTGAATCGTGGCCATTCGGAAAGCGATATTCACAAGCTGATGGGAGGCAATGTGCTGCGTGTTCTTCGAAAGGCAGAAGAAGTCGCCCAATCGATGAAGTAGCGGGACGTGGATTGTCCACAGAATGTTCTGCGACTGCGTTAATTTGCCATTCGCTTTGCGGTTGGATTGTCATAAGCACAAACCACAAAGTGAGGTGTGACATGATTCTGTTGGCACAGGCAGGGCTTGGCGGCGCAGCGGCGGCTGCCGGAGCTGTTTTCAGTATTTTGGGGTTGTTGATTGGACTGACTCCGCTGTTTCTGCTGATGCTTTGGTATCTGCCGGAGATACTTCAGTTTGTTGTGGACACCATCCGTGGGCGAGACCTTCTGGCCGAATCAGAACGTGACCGTTTGCTGGACGGACGGATTCTGAGCCGTACGGACGAATGGTAATTTGCCGTCCGCCGCAGGCTGCTGGAATTGTCGTCGTCTTTTTGACAGTTTCCCTGTCGACCTGATGCTTCACTCCTGTTGCCCCATGGTCTAATCTGTCGGCAATGTCTCCATTTATTCTCAATCCTGCACTCCTTGTCGGGCTGCTGGGCGTTGGATTGCCAGTGCTGGCTCACTTGTTGAGCCGCCGGAAGTTCGATGTCGTGCAGTGGGGAGCGATGCAGTTCCTGAACCCCAGTCGCAAGACTCGTCGGCGAATGCGCTTGGAAGAAATACTTCTTCTGCTGGTCCGCATGGCCGCAGTAGCAATCGTCGTTCTGGCGACGTGCCGATTTTCTGTCAGCAGTGGAATGCTGTTGGGCTATCATTCGGCAGGTTCACGAGACGTTGTTTTTGTGATCGATGGTTCAAATTCGATGGGACGCAGCGACGGACTCACGACACTGCACGACAAAGCGATCCGACGAGCCCAGATGTACCTCAAAACGCTTCAGGCGGGTGATACGGTTTCGATCATAGATGCTCGTGACACCGCGATTCGTGTTATGGATTCTGCCGTCACAGACAAAGCGCTCGCGCATGCATCACTCGAATCGATTCGACCAGCCGCGGGAGCAGGCGACTTACAGCATGCATGCTCAGAAGCAGTCGCCATGCTGGGCCGGCGCAGCAACGCTGCTCGTGAAGTTGTTGTCTTTACAGATCGACAGCGAGCTGGCTGGGCTGTGACAGACGATGCAACGTGGAAGCGTTTTGATGAGATGCTGGACTTCCCTGTCGTTCGCCCCAAAGTATGGGTGCTCGACATGAGCGCAGGGCTGGCACCGATTCGACAGAACGTCTCGACCGGAAAGGTCGACGTTTCTCGCGACCTGACGGTTCCCGGATTTCCGATTGGTTTTCAAGTGCCGATTCACAACGCTGGAACGGCTTCAGTGACGGTTCCCGTCCACGTTCTTCTGAATGGACAACGTCTGGCGGGTTTGGATAGCGAAGTCATTGTTCCTGCTGAATCGGAGACGGTGTTTAGCCGTTCGGTTCGCTTTGGCAACGTTGGGACAAGCATCGTGGGGGTGCGAGTTGCTTTGCCGGAAGATGCTGTGGAGATCGACAATGCCAGTTTTGCAGCCGTGCAGGTAACGTCTGCAATTCCCGTGTTGTTGGTAGAAAGCGCAAACGATGAAAGACGATCTGAGCAAAACACGTTCTTTGCTGAATTGGCACTTTCGGCTCCTGGCAACAAATCTCCCTGGGTCGAAGCACGCCGCATCAATGCGTCAGAACTCACGGCCGCCCACCTGGATACTGTGTCCGCCATCGTCCTGCCGGATGTTGTTGATTTGCCGGATGGAGTACCGACCGCCATCAAAAAATTTGCCGCCGCAGGCAACGGAGTGTTCATCAGCTTGGGGCCCGAAACAACTCCGAAGAGCTTTGAGCGTCTGTATGTAAACTCGGGGATCATTCCCGCGATCAAACTGAACCGCATTCGTGCCGCAAACGCGACGGCTGCCGTGGCCACCACCGTTGCCCCGTACAGTATCGAAGGAGGATGGCTGAATCGATTCAAAGAACGCAAAGGCGCCGCGTTAATGTCGGCACCTTTCGAACAATGGTGGCTTGTCGAACATCAGCAAACTGTGGATTCCGGTGTGCCAGGAAAAGAAACTGCTGCCGAGCAACCTGCGAAGGCTGTTACTGTCGCTCAACTAACGTCCGGCGATCCGCTTCTGCTGCAGACGGCGTGCGGCCGCGGAACGGTGCTGCTGATGACCAGCAATATTGACGCAGAGTGGAACTCATTGCCGTCGACGCCTGACTATGTCCCGTTTATCAATGAGGCCCTTTTTCAACTGGCGTCCGCAAAAATTTCTCGCAACGTCAACTTCGCAGAACCGCTGCTAACCGTGTTGCCACCGGAAGCGGATAGAGAACTGGCTGACGAGCTTCAGTTCAAAACGCCTTTTGACTTAACGGAAAATGCAACCGTCACAGCGACGGATGATGGACGAATCGTGCAATTGCGGACAACGAGGCTGCCGGGTGTTTACGATCTGGTCGCGGGTGCGACAGTCGATGACGATGCTGAGCCACTCGATTCTTTCGTCGTGAACTACGACCACGCAGAAGACAACCCAGCGGAACTCACCAAAGACGATCTGGAACGCCTGGTTGTCAACGACCGTTTAACGTTCGTTGATTCCGTGGGTGCTCTGCAACAAAAAATGTACGCTGGAGAAAGCCGAAGCGAAGTGTGGGCACTGCTGATGTGGATGTTTCTTGGCTTGCTGATGTTCGAAGTCTGGATGACCCGCCGACTGGTGAAGAAGGGGCATGTTGCGGATGCATAAACCGTCGCAAGCATAATCGCGTTCACCGCCTGCCTCACTTGTTCCCAGGCTCTGAGGCGTGTTGATTCGAATGGGAACCTGATGCGTGAGCGAGCGATCGGTGATGGAACTTCATCCATCCGCCGCCACATGCGGCCGTACCTCCGATCTTCTGCGTTCTCAAGCAGCGAGGCATGACCATGTGCTAACCACTATTACTCATGGAATCAATGAGCGGCCTCCCCCAGCAAAGGAAAACCGCGAATGGACGACAATGCACGCGAATTTCAAAGTGCAAAATGCTGTCTTTATTCGCGTGTATCTACATCCATTCTCGGTTCTCAAATTGGAAATGCGGCTGGGAAGAACGGGCTTTACCGCAACGGAAATCGACACGACGTCGCGGCACCACTGCCGTGGCCCAGTCTCTCCGAGACAACAATTCTTCCGTCGATCGCCCCGCAAAGGAAAACCGCGAATGCACGCGAATTTCAAGGTGCAGAAAATTGTTTTATTCGCGTGCATTGGCGTCCATTCGCGGTTCCTAATTTGACCTCAATAAATGACACGGCGAATCAAAACTCGACGGGATTTTATGCGGATTGAAAGTCCTTTCCCTGGCCTGCTTCGCAGCACACTCCGCATTTGCAACTCACCAAGGCACGCCATTGACGAGATCGAGGACTTGGCCAGTCCTTTAGGATTGTCGTGTCCGCCAATCATGGGCTACCGCAGACGCCTGAAGCCCTTCATTTGGAACATCTGACACTTTCTGTCACACTGGGTCTGTCATCACGGTCCACGGTT
>CAYZYB010000369.1:0-5477 GCA_964481505.1 uncultured Planctomycetaceae bacterium
GTATCCGATATTGTTATGAGGGTGCCAGTGGCGCACGTTGTATTCGTCTCAGCGTTGTTCGTCAGCCGACGATGGCGGTGTAGGGATGGCCTTCGTTCTGGTCAATGCGTTCCGGGCGGCCTTTGTCGTAGTAGACGACTTCGCGGTGGTTGAGGCCCATGAGCCACATGATTGTGCTGTGCAGATCGTGAACGTGCAGACGGTCTTCGACGGCGTGCAGGCCGAGTTCGTCGGTGCTGCCGATTGTTCGACCGCCTTTGACGCCGCCGCCGGCCATCCACATTGTGAATCCGGTGGGGTTGTGGTCGCGTCCGTTTCCTTTTTCGCTCATCGGTGTGCGGCCAAATTCGCCGCCCCAGATGACGAGAGTTGTGTCCAGCAGCCCGCGCTGTTTAAGATCTTTCAGCAGGCCCGCGACGCATTTGTCCGTTTGTGCACAGAGATAGTTGTGGTTCTTTTCGATCGATGAATGCGAATCCCATTTGCTGCCGGCTCCATGATACAGCTGAACAAACCGAACACCTCGTTCGACCATGCGACGAGCCAGAAGACACTGCCGTCCGAAGGTTGCGGTCGTTTTGTGATCCATGCCGTACAGTGACTGTGTTTCTTCAGTCTCCGCGGAAAGGTCGACGGCTTCCGGGGCTGATGCCTGCATGCGAAACGCGAGTTCGTAACCGGCAATACGAGCTTCCAGTTCGGTCTGTTGAGGTCTTGTTTCCGCATGCCTGCGGTTGAGAAAGTCCAGCATGTTGAGTTTGCGAGTTTGCGCTGCCGTGTCTTCACCTTTTGGCCGCGACAGGTTCGAAATCGGATTGCCGGATGTGTTGAATGGCGTTCCCTGATAGACCGCAGGCATGAATCCGGTGCCCCAGTTGCGGGCGCCATTGACGACCGATGTTGTTGTGTCCTGCATGACCACAAATGCCGGCAGGTTTTCGTTGACGCTGCCAAGGCCATAAGTGACCCACGCGCCCAGGGACGGACGTCCGGCAATCGGTGAGACCGTATTCATCGAACAAACGCCACCGGCGTGATTGATGCCGTTGCTCCAGCACGAACGAATGACGGCCAGATCATCAACGCACTTAGCCGTGTGAGGCAGCCAGTCGGAAACCCACAGTCCGCTTTCTCCGTGCTTGGCCCACTTGCGTTTGTCGGCCAGCAGGGGCGAATTCACTTCGCCCATGGCAGTGACGGGTTTGGCGAACGATTCGGGCAGCGACTGACCCTCCAGTTTCTTTAGTAGCGGCTTCGGGTCGAACAGGTCGATGTGGCTCGGCCCACCTTCCATAAACAGAAAGATAACGTTAGTCGCTTTGGTCGTGCGGTGTGGGAGTTGCGCTGCCGTGGGATTGACGTCGGCGCGAGTTTCGCTGGCTAACATCGTCGCCAAAGGAAGTGCGCCGAAACCCATGCCGGCGGTGGACAGCATTTCTCGTCTGGAGTGGTGAATGTTCATGGTCAGTTCCAGGCGGTTAGTCGATGTATATGAACTCATTCGAATTCAGCAGTACGTGGCAGAGTTCGGCGACCGATTTTTCCAGCGGCTTCGGTGTCTTCTTCTCGGAATACACTAAGTGATGCCGATTCGCCATGGCATCTGCAGTGCGCGTGTTGTTGTTGTTGTCGAAGTTCCAGAATGCGAATGGTGTTTGCTGTTTGATTGTCACCGACGACAGTCGTGCTGCGAACAGAGCTTCAACTGTTTCCGCCGTTAGTGCCTTGTTGAATAGAGCGATTTGATCGAGTTGTCCGTCCCAGCGGTGTCTCGCCTGTTTGACGCGGCCTCCGACCACAATCGGAAACGCGCCCGTCATTCCATTGGCGGTTTTGAAATCCACTTCTGCCGTTTGTCGTTTGCCGTACTTTTTGTCCAGCGACTGCAGCCAGAACGTGGCCTTTCCTTTGTTGTTGTCACCCTGTTCGACAGACACCGCCACAAAGTATGGCGTGTTCAGTTCCGGACGCAGGTTCGACGCCACGACTTCATAACCGCTGTTACTAACAACCTGAATGATCAGGTTGCGAGGCTTGTAGGCCGATTTTTGGCTGGTGACTCCAATCGCCCAGCCACGATTTTTGCCGTTGCTGTTCCACTGCGAAATGATCGTGCGAACTGTTGCATCCGAGTACAGAGAGTCCAGTTTTATGATGCCCACAAATGTGAACGGAGCCTTCATCGCCGGGTTATTGTCTTCCGTTGCCAAAGGGGGCAGCGCGTGTTCTCCAATGGCGACGGCGTCTCCCGAATCTTCGGCCAGCGAGCCGAAGTCCTGAACGTTCCTGGGTGACGCGTTTGCTGCCAGGGTTTGTTGAATCAGGTCGACGGCAAACGGGATTTCGTCCGCTTCGCTGTTGCGACCGACGGTCAGTTGAAACGCTTCGTTTACGATTCGAGTGAGATCGTGGTCCTGCGAAGAAGTCAGAATTCGCTTTGCCATGGCGACGGAACGCTTTCGCACCCAGTCTCCGTTCATGAGGTTCAGTGCCTGAGTTGGTGTGGTGGTTGTGCTGCGTTTGGAGATGCTGTTGAGTCCGTCGACTCCATCCAGCGATCGCAACAGCGGTTCAGGCTTGTTGCGCATCGCTTTCAGATACAGCGATCGTCGCAGGCTGGTGTGAGCCGCCGAAGTGCCGCCGTGCTGTTCGTCCAGTTCGCCGGACACGACCAGCATGGCATCGCGAATCTGTTCGGCATTCAAACGACGAATGTCAAATCGCCACCGCAAACGATTGCCAGGATCTATTGCTTCTGCGGCGACCGCGTCTCTGTGGAACGACGACATCTGCCATGTGGCCGACGTCAGGATTTGGCGATGCAGCCACTTGATGCTCCAGCCGCTGGCGATGAATTCAGACGCCAGCCAGTCCAGTAGTTCGGGGTGACTTGGGCGTCCGCCGAGAGTGCCGAAGTCGCTGGCCGTTTCTACCAGGCCCGTGCCGAAGTGTTGTTGCCAGATTCGATTCACAATGACGCGAGCTGCCAACGGATTGTCGGGGCTGGTGATCCACTTGGCTAAAGCCGAGCGTTGTCCGGTGGAGGAGCCGGTTGGCTGCGTCGAAAACGTATTGCGGTCGAGGATTGAAAAGCCGCCCGCGGTGACCGCTTTGCGTTCTTCATTGCCACCGACGTGTAATGGAAACGGTTCGTTGCCAACATCAGCCACGGTGATCGCTGTCGGCAGCTTTGCTGGTTCCTGACCGGCAAGGGTGGCGATCTGTTGTTTTAGTTCGTCGATCCGTTTTTTGTCTTCGTCTTGGTATTTAACACGTTTCTGTTCAAACAGAATTTGTCGATTCACCAGATCGGCCAGTTGAATTTCCAACGGGTTTCGCTGCTGTTCAGACTTCGCCATGATGACCTGAATGTCTTCAGGGAACATGATGATCGATTTCTTTGCGGCCTTTTCCATGTATGGCTTTTGTAGCTGTTTCAGTTCGGCGCGAAGTTCGGCGCCTTTTGCCAGCCAGTCGTCGTACTCTTTTTGATAGCGCTGCCGATCGACAAGGTCCGCCGCGGGAATGTCGTCGCGAGGAATCATTGTGCCGAATGCCGCTCGCAGTCGATAATAGTCTTCCTGCAGAATCGGATCGAATTTGTGATCGTGGCACCGAGCACAGCCGACGCCGATGCCCAGGAACGCTTCGCCGGTGATATCAGTCACCTGATTCAGAATGTCCTGCCACTGCGTGCGAGCGTCTCGCTGGTTGTATTCGTACAGGTAGGTTCGCAGGTAGCCGGTGGCGACCAAGGCTTCGGCTTTGTCCGGAGCGAATTCGTCGCCGGCAAGTTGTTCGATGACGAACTGATCGTACGGTTTGTCGGTATTGAACGCATTGACGACATAGTCTCGATAACGCCACGCGCTTCCGCGGTACCCGTCCGCTCGGAATCCATCGGATTCGGCATAGCGAACAATGTCCAGCCAATAGCGCCCCCAATGTTCGCCGTAGCGAGGATCGTCGAGTAGTTTGTCGACAAGATCAGGGATCTGAAATCTAGGATCTGAAATCTGAGATTTGAAATTTGCAATTTCTTCCGGCGATGGAGGGACGCCCAATAAATCGAAATACAGTCGGCGAATGAGGGTGCGGTTGTTCGCTAGCGGTGCCGGCGCGATGTTTTTTTCTCTGAGCTTCGCTGCGATGAATTGATCGATGACGTTGCGTCCCCAATTGCCGGTAGTTTCAGGCGGCGTTGGTTGAGTCACCGGCTGCAGACTCCAGAAGCTGCGTTCTTCCTTTGTGAAGGCAGCTCCACTGAGTCGAACCGACTTGCCATCGACGCGCGGCCAGGCGGCTCCGTCGGCAATCCATTTTTGTAACGCCGCGATCTCGTCCGCAGACAATGGTTTGTCAGGGGGCATTTCGAATGATTCGTACCGCACGGCTTCCAGAATCAGGCTGTCGGCTGCGTTTCCGGCTACCGCCGCCGGTCCGGATTCACCACCCTTCAACAGGTTCTCAAGTGAATCGAGCCGCAACTCGCCCTTCTGCTGATTCTCACCATGACACTTTACACACTTCGCATGCAGCAAAGGGCGAATCTGAGTTTCGAAAAAATGCAGCTGTTCGGGCGAATGGCGTGCATCGTCGGCGATTGCGTTCAACCCACTAGCCGCGACGAAAAGGATCGCGGCAATAGTGTGAGTGGCAAAGTGATGGAGAAATGTCATGACGGTGGGCATTCGGGACATTTTCACAGGAGGGGGGAGGTCCCAGTGTAGAATCGTCTATCGCGAATCGCCAACAGCTTTATGTGAAGAAAGCTCTCGTTCAAAAATCGCCGCAAGGTCTGGTCTCGAAACCTCACCGATCGGTGCAAACTTACCGTTCGGAACAAAATGATGTTCCGCAGGCAGGCAATTCTGCAGAATCTTGCCGTAAATTAGCCGCAAGGCGATCGTACTGATGGAGGTCGTCAGCACGGATATGTGTTGGTGATGGCCGCATTTTTTTGCGAGCAACGAGAGCTGATGCCGCAGTTCACCTGGTGTGTCCTGAGTCGTCCGCCTGTTTCCGAAACCTTTCGTCTATGGGCTACGAAGTGGTCCATTTCCGCGTTACACTGGAATGCAGCGATGTACCATTGGTTTCGCCCTGTCTTCTCTTTCTTCGGAGCCAGTTCATGGCCAGTCAAAACGACGATCTGAATTCACATCTGGAACGTGCGTTTAAAAAACGTGACGATGAAAAACGGACCCTGCCAGTCAAGGCCAAGGCAGAAGTTGTCGAAGTGTCGCCGGAGCCAGCTGGTGAATTAACCGAGCAATACGCCGAAGAAAAAATGGGCGTGATTAGCCGTTTGAAACTTCGCAACGCGGAGTCCGCTCACGAGTTACAGAAAGCGAAGACAACCTACGAAACGGAAATCGAACTGATTCGGCACAAAGCAGACGCGGCGATTCGTGAAAGCAAAGCGTTCTGGGATGCGAAGTCTGTTGAAGTAGCCGAATCGATCAAGACGTATGTGC
>CAYZYB010000370.1:0-5474 GCA_964481505.1 uncultured Planctomycetaceae bacterium
GGCCTGTTTGTCTGCAACGACATCCGCGGACAGCAAGTCCTGAACGTCTGCCGGAAACTTCAGATCGCCGTTCCGGATGACATCGCAGTCATCGGCGTCGACGATGACGAAGCGGTCTGCCAACTCTCCGATCCGGCGCTTTCCAGCGTTCGTCCTGATGCAGAAAGCGTGGGGTACCGCGCGGCTGAAATTCTTGACAGAATGATGCACGGGCTGATGCCGGAGAACGACATCGAACATATTCCGCCAACGCGCGTCGTCGAGCGTCTATCGACGCAGGTCATTCCTGTCGCCGATCAGGAACTCGCACGGGTCTGTCGATTCATTCGCGAGAACGCCTGTCGCGGTATCAAAGTGGATGACATCATACCGTTTAGTCCACTCTCTCGACGACAACTTGAACGACGGTTCCGCGAAGAACTGGGACACACTCCACACGAAGAGATCACCGCGGTTCAGGTCAGACGCGTCAAGCAGCTATTGACTGAAACGGAAATGACGCTGGAGCAGATCGCTCCATTGGCGGGCTACAGACACAAAGAAAGTCTGAGCGCTGTCTTCAAACGAGACGGGGGAAACACCAGGAGAATATCGACGACAGGACGGAGCTCGGAGCGAATAGCCTCTGAGCCGTGCCGCTGATGTTACGGGAGCTGACTCGTACCGCACTGAGTGGTCCGAAGCGAAAAAAAACTCCCCTGAGGCCGCGTGGGCATCACGGGAGTTGAATCACAAATCGACTAGGCTGCGATCCTGGAGCGGCGTCGGCGACTCACTGCGAAGCAAGCGAAAACGCCACCAATCAAGGCAAACGAGGACGGCTCCGGGACGGCGGCGGTAACAGTCTCGAACTGCAAGTCTATGTCCCGCAAGCGAACTGGTCCATTTGCAGCCGTGAAAAACAGTGTGGGACTCGTTCCATTGGACGTAAGACTGGGAGTGAAGGTGGGATCACCTGTAACGGTCGTCGCCCCTACCAATCCTACATAGTAATCAATATCGCCAGCAGGCGTTGTAGGCCCAGCACCGAAGCTGATTGATCTAATCGACGTAAATCCATTGAACACAGCCGTCTCATCTCCCTCACCATCGGCGTAGGAAATATTTGCCACCTCGAGCGAAAGCGTATTACCCGTGGTAAAGTTGTTGTTATGCCAGTTGACGTTGTTGACATTTGGTGTAGACGCAGTCCCCAAGGTCACATCGCCGCCTGAGAAAGTTGAACCGGTGTAGGCATTGTAGATCAGATCAAAGCTCAACGTATCATCAAGGGTACCTGAATCAAGATCGCCGGTTTGGGTCAGGGTAAACGTACGAGTGCTACCTACTAAAGCACCGCCAGAGACTGTGAATCCGGAGACAATATTCCCCGAATCGTTGGGTGCTAAATTGGCAATATTGATGATGTCTGCGCTAGCAGACAGTGGAAGTATCAGGCTCAGCATCAATGTGTAAGCACTGTTCTGCAGATTCATAATGTTGGTCTTTCTGCCGTTTCGTTGAATGTGCTTCCGGCGACCGCGAGATGATTGAGAAGCGAAGATGTACGCAACCTGCATGTTCTGGGATGAATATTATAGGTGCTGGAAAGGGCCTGGCAACGGTGTTTTTGCGACACAGAAATAACGAATTGCGTCATGCGAGTAGCCGATAGGGCAGCGCTAACACTCCGCAGACCTAGCGTTTTCCCACGTCGAGTGGTCTTTTCCTGCGAAATTCGTTCGCAGCAATGTGGAGCCGATGGCGATTAGCGTCGTGCAGCCGAAGTGGCCTGAGACCTGCGCTGCAGGACAGAATTGGTAGCAACCGCGAAGCCGACCATGTTAGAAATAGCCTTCGTCCCATTGCTGTCTTACTTTGCGTGTTGTATTTCGCTGTGTTGCAGGAAGTGATTGGCGTCGACAAACAGGAACCGGTAAGCCACAACTCCCTGCGGGATGACAGCACTGACCGAATGACCGTCCGGATCGATCATCGCCGGAAACTTCATGCCTCGCAGTTCGGCTTGACGGTCGTCGGAGGCAGCTTTGACTTCCTGCCCCCGTCTTTGCATCTGCCGTTCGAGTCTCTTTCTTTGCTTCTGCTCCTCCTTGGAAAGTGGCGCCTCCGGTGACTCTCCGCCATAGATCACATACGCTTCTTTGATAGCCGGGCCGGCACTTTGTACCGTGAGCGTCGCCCGATGGTCGGATGCATTGAACGACGAATTTGCAATCTCAGCCGACGCCTTTTTCCTGCCTTTGTAAGCCGGATTCAGATAAGGCATTTCTGCGTCATTGGTCGCGAGGTCGGAGTCGAGCTTTGCGGCTAACCGTTGGACGACAGATGCAAACTCTGGACTTTCGGCGAGATCCGTCTGTTCTTCCAGATCCGCCCGCCGACCATCCTGATACAGCCGGTACAGTTCATAGTCGTCTGAGTCGTACCGCTTGTACATTTTGAAATCGCCCTCGCGAATGGCTGACTTCATCGCAAGAGGACCGTTGTGAGGGAAATGCCAGAACAGGTGTTTGCGTTCTTTGCCTGACGGATCGATGACCGCTTGGCTCTTGCCCAATAAGACGGGCGAGATATCCAGTCCGCTGAGTGCGTCGAACCTTTCCGCTGCAATCGACGACTGAGTCAGGCTCAGGATGGTCGGGAAGTAGTCGAGCTGATTGACGAGTCCTTCGAAGCGGCTGGCACCTGCGATACCGGGCCCAGTGACGACCATCGGCACTCGAATACCGCCTTCCTCCGGATGCTTCTTCCCATACTTCAAAGGCGCGTTGTCTGAGATGATTTCTTTGCCGCGAATCTCCGCTCCGCCGTTGTCTGAAGTGAAGAAGATGTAAGTGGTTTCGATCAGTTTTCTGCCCGGGCTGCGAGGGTCATCGGTCTGCTCTAAAAAATCAACGAGGCGACCAAGGCTCCAGTCTACACTGGTTGTCATCGCAGCAAAGTAGGGATTCTGCTGACCTTCCCGTGTCATGTCTCCCGGCTCGGGAGGAAACGGAAAACCGAACTTGTCGCAGTAGTGTTCCAGCAATTCTCCATTACGCGTCAGTACCGGCCAGTGGACCATCCAGTGGCAGAGGTTGAGGAAGAATGGTTCCTGTTTGCTATCATCAATGAAGTTGATGGCGGACTGTGTCACATCATCGAATGGATACGAAATCCCGTCGGGCTTCTTTTTGCTGAGCGGAGGATATTTCTGTTGGCTGAGCGGATATGTTTTGTCATCGACGGTAGCGAAACTCTTTGTGCGGTCATCCATGCCACGGTGAACGCCTCGCGTCTGGTTGACATAATCGAATCCGTAGCTGGCCGCGGTTAGTCCGACGTGCCACTTGCCGACATGGCCGGTGCGATATCCGTTCTCTTTCATGGCATCTGCCAGCGTCATCAAATCGAGGTCCAGATGCGACTGCAGATACGGAGCCATCAATCGTTCCGTCGTTCGCGCCGTCGGAACTTTGCCAAGATCAACGTGAGTGAGTTTAATTTTCGCGGGATGCTGTCCCGTGATGATTCCTGCACGCGAAGGAGAGCAGGTTGGAGCAGGAGAATACGCCTGAGTGAACGTCATTCCCGCCTGAGCCAACTTCACCAGGTTCGGCGTTTCATATGGACAGGGATCGTCAATATCTTCAATCTGAACATCCTGCCAACCGAGATCATCAACGTAAAAGATGATCACGTTGGGACGCTCAGAAGCCGTCACCGACTGAACCAGTCCGAGCAAAATAAGCGGAGACAACAGCAGTGTGATTGGTAAGTGTTTCATAGTACCTTTAGTTTGTTTCGAACGATTTTCGGACGTGCGGCAGGCTTCCACATATTCCGCTTGATCTTTAGTAATTCAGCGTTCCGCCTTTGCTGGGTTTCTGGCGTTCTGTTTCCCACCACTCGTTCGGGCCTTCGGCTTTAATGTCTTCCCATGTCCTGAACAGCAGCTGCTTCATTTGTTCCATCTTCTCAGGCCATGCTGTGGCCAGATCGATTTTCTCCTGCCAGTCATCCTGGACGTTGAACAGCAGGAATTCCGTCATGGTGTCGTTGCCGACGATTTTCCAGTCGCCATGTCGCAGGGCGACTCGATCTTCTGGTCGCGAGACGTGCGTTCGCCAGAACATGGGCGTCTTGCGTGTCACTGGTTTTCCGGCAAAAATGGGCAACATGCTTTCGCCGTCGATGGTGCGGTCCTGAGGTTCTTCGATATCCAGCACGTCCAGGACCGTCGAGAAAACATCGGTGCCGATGACGGGCGTATCGATCACAGTTCCCGGTTTAACATGTCCCGGCCAACGCACCACGAACGGAACTCGGATGCCACCGTCAAAGTCGCTGCGTTTGTGACCTCGCAGGCCGCCCGATGTTCCCAGAGGAGGAACCGGGCCATTGTCTGAAGTGAAGATCAACAGCGTGTTATCCGCAAGCCCTTCCGCTTCCAGGGCTTCCATGATTTTCCCCAATGCGAAATCCAGCTGCGTGATGTTTCCGAAGTACGTTGCATTCGCTTTGGTTTCGTTGGGATAGAGCGACGAAAACCGGATGTCCGTGGCAATCGGCTTGTGTGGTTCATGGAACCAAACCGACAACGCAAACGGTTTTTGAGGATCACGCACATCTTTGAGCCACGCGATGGTTTCGTCGGCCACCAGCGGGGCGGAGTAGCCTTGCAATTCACCGACCGCTTTTCCGTTTCGGATAAAGTTCTTTGGGTTCTTGTGGCTCGGATCGGCGTTGTTCTGCGTTGCCATCCAGTAGTCGAACCCGCCTTGTTCACCGGGTTGTGGAAATTCCGGATTATCAAATTGCTGCCGTGAAAGCAGATGCCACTTCCCGATGTGACACGTTTGGTAACCAACTTCCCTGACCAGTTCCGGATAAGTAATTTCGGAGGTACGAAGGTGTGCCGGGTGATTTCCGGACAAATGCCGCCAGACGCCGTTTCGATACGGAGTACGGCCGGTCAGGATCGCAGAGCGCGAAGGCGAGCAGACTCCGCAGGCGGAATATCCCTGCGTGAACCTGGCCCCCTGAGATGCCAGCTTGTCCAGATTGGGCGACTGGATGATTTTGTGACCATAAGTCGCGGAGTCGCCCCACCCCATGTCATCTGCAAGGACAACAACGATGTTGGGCTGATCCGTTGACTCAGCCGAGGTCGCGATTTCGGGACGCGTCACTGCAGAGAGTGCCAGCAACGTGAGCGTAAAGAAAATGTTATGACTGTTCATGCTGCAATCGTGTGTTCTAGTTGGTTGAAATGCGAAATCCAATCACCGGTTGCTTTGACAATGTCCTGGGCTGTTCAATCAATAAACCATCGGACGTTCGTTCCCATCGAATCGTCTCATCACTGCCCAGCAGGACGATACTGTCAATTTCACGTTTCAGTGTTCCGCCGGTTGCCAGCGTCTTGATGACAATGCCATGCGTTGGCGGGGCCAGAACAAAGGCATACAGGTTTCGATGTTTGGTCGTAAAAC